>JBDSHF010000482.1:0-2698 GCA_039918595.1 Thermoanaerobaculia bacterium | reverse complement strand
CCTCGACTTCGACCGCTGGATGCAGCTCGACCTGGAGTACATCGACTCCTGGTCGCCGCTGCTCGACCTCAAGATCCTGCTGAAGACGGTGCCGGTGGTGCTGTCGGGGCGGGGGGCTTCGTAGGCTTCCTCACCAGTCGCGCGCACGTCGCCTCGACCTGACGCGCCACCTCGTCCCAGTCGTACCCCGCCGCCCGCTCCAGGGCGTTGCGTTGCAGGCGCCGCCACTCCTCGTCGTCGGTCAGCAGGCGGTCGAGGGCGGCGGCCAGGGGGGCGGGCTCGGGAGGAGTGCAGATCCCCTCGACGCCGTGGCGTACCAGCTCGGGCAGCGCGCTCTCGGGCGATTCGCAGTAGACCACCGGCAGCCCGGCCGCCATCGCCTCCAGGGGGAAGAGGCCGAACCCCTCGCGCTCCGACGGCTGGACGGCGATCCGCGCCTGCCCGAGGTTGCGCCAGACCTCCTCGCTGGTCTCGACGTGGCCGCGAAAGTCGACCTGGGTCCCGATCCCCAGCTCCCCGGCCAGCTTCACCAGCTCTTCCTTGTGGGGGCCGTCGCCGAAGACGGTCAGCAGCACCCCCGGATGACGGGGAGCGATCAGGGCGAGCGCGCGCAGGAGGAGGTCCACCCGCTTGGCGCGCAGCAGGCGGCCGGCGTAGATCAGCGGCGGCACGCGGCCGGCGCGCGGGCCGTCCATCGCCGCCGCCCGCCGCACCTCGTCGACGTGGATGCCGCAGGGGACGAGCTCGACGCCCCCCCGCCGCTGGCCGGCGAGCCGCTCCTGGGTGAGGCGGCTGGTGGCCGTCACCGCCGTGCCGACCTGCCCCGTGCACCACTCGATCGCCTTGTAGACCGGCGCCTTGAGGCGGCCGACGTACCCCTTCCAGTAGTCCCCCCAATACTCGTACCAGGTGACCAGCAGGGGCTTGCCGGCCAGCGCGCACTTCAGCGCCAGCGGGAAGATGTGGATGTAGGGCATGTTCGCCGTCTCGACCACGTCGTAGCCGCTGACGTCGATCCACGGCACGGTGAGGGCGAAGCGGATCGCTCCCCGGGTGCTGCGCTGGCCGGCGGCGTTGTAGAGCCCGTCGAGCTCGCCGAGCGACCGCACGCCGGGGGCCGGCGAGCCGTCCGTCCGCGGTTTGCGGAAGCCGGCGAGCGTCACCTCGTGCCCCCGCCGCCGCAGCGCCGCCGCCAGCTCGTGGTTGCGGCTCTCGACCCCGCCGATGAAGTCCGGGTAGACCGTCTCGTAGACGAGGAGGATCTTCAAACGGCTTCCAAAGCTATTTCCAAGGGATCAGCGCCGCTAATTCCGCCGAGCGGCGGTTGATCGTGGAGAGCAGCACCCCGCAGGTAAACGACAGCGCGGCGAGGGTGAACAGCGCGGCCGAGAGCACCGCCAGGGGGAGGCGCGGCACCAGCCCGGTCTGCAGGAACTCGGCGACCACCACGGCGCCGCCGGCGAGCGACAGGGCGAGGAAGAAGAGCGCCAGCAGGCCGAAGCAGGTCATCGGCTTGTAGTCGCGGAAGAAGGTCAGGATGGCGAGCAGGATGCGGTAGCCGTCCCGGTAGGTGTGGAGCTTGCTCGGGTTCTCCTTCGGGCGGGCGCGGTAGCGCACCGGCACCTCGGCCACCGGGAAGCGCTGCACCACCGCCTGCAGCGACAGCTCGGCCTCTACCTCGAACCCCTGGGCGATCAGCGGCGTCGCCTCCAGGAACCGGCGGGTGATCACCCGGTAGCCGGAGAAGAGGTCGCGCGTGCGCACGCCGAACAGGACGCGCACCAGGAAGATGAACAGCCAGTTGCCGAACGAGTGGCCGGCGCGGAAGGCCCCCTCGTCATAGGTGGCGAGGCGGGTGCCAATCACCATCTCCGCGCCGTCCTGGGCGGCGGCGATCAGCTTCGGCGCGTCGTCGGCCGGGTAGGTGTCGTCGCCGTCGACCATCACGAAGTATTCGGCGCCGGCGGCATGGGCGTGGCGGAAGCCGGAGAGCAGCGCGAACCCCTTGCCGGGGCGCGGCTCGCGGATCACCTCCGCCCCCGCCTCCCGCGCCCGCTGGGAGGTCTGGTCGCGCGAGGCGTTGTCCACCACCAGGACCAGGGCATCCGGCAGGGTGGCGCGGAAATCGGCGACCACCTTGGTCACCGTGAGCTCCTCGTTGTGGCACGGGATGACCACGGCGACCAGGGGTGAGGCGAGTTTTTCAGTCAAGTCGGGACCTCGTAGATCGGCAAAGACGATGCGGAATCCTACTTCAAGCCCGCCTCGCGGCCATAGACGATCCAGACCACCGTCAGCCCCCAGAGCGCGATATTGATCAGAAACGGTGCGTCGCGCAGGATCGCCTCGGTCGGATTGCGCTCCCCCGGGCGCTGGTACATCAGGTAGAGATAGCGGAAAATCCCGTAGAGCACCAGCGGAATGGTAAAGACGAGGTCCTGGGTGTGGTACTTCTGCACCGTTTCCGGAGCCACCGAGTAGAGCGCGTAGGAGACCACGGCCGAGGCGGTGACCACGTTGATCATCTGATCGAGGAAGGCCGGGCTGTAATGGTCGAGCACCGGCCGCTGTCCGGAGGCACGTTGAGCCAGCAGGGTGATCTCGTGGCGGCGCTTCGAGAAGGCGAGGAAGAGCGCGAGGAAGGTGGTGCAGAGGAACAGCCACCGCGACACCTCGATCCCCGTCGCCTGGGCCCCGG
>JBDSHF010000481.1:0-3712 GCA_039918595.1 Thermoanaerobaculia bacterium | reverse complement strand
GATCCGCAGGAAGTGCCCGGCGGGGAGCGCCCGCACCGCGCGGCGGATCGTGAACGGCTCGGGGACCGATCCCCAGAGCAGGAACCCGGCGACCCCGGCGGGATCGATCTCCATGGAGATGGCGCCGCCGCGCTCCAGCGCCTTCACCTGCGAGGCGAAGCGGAGGCACCCCCCCGCGGTCGAGACGTAGAGCGGCTTGATGCCGAGCGGGTCCCGCGCCAGCAGCAGGCTCTTCTCCCGATCGTCCCAGATCGCCAGGCCGTACATCCCGCGCAGCCGGGGGAGCATGGCGGCGCCGTCGCGGGCGTAGAGGGCGAGGACGACCTCGGTGTCGCTCCGCGAGCGGAACCGCGCGCCTTCCGCCTCCAGCTCCCGGCGCAGCTCCGCGAAGTTGTAGATCTCGCCGTTGATCACGATCCGGAAGCGCCCGTCCGCCGAGGCCATCGGCTGCGCTCCCGCCGCCGAGAGGTCGAGGATCGCCAGCCGCCGGCTCGCCAGGGCCACCCGGCCGTCCTCCGCGATCCAGGCTCCGGCGCCATCCGGGCCGCGGGAGGTCATGGCGTCGCGGGTGCGGAGCAGCTCGTCGCGGTCGATCGCCGGCGCCGCCGGGGAGAGGCGGAGGATGCCGTTAATGCCGCACATCGGTCTCCCTTCTCTCCGTCACGAGCCTCTCCAGCAGAGGTTCCAGTCGCTCCCGGAACCGCTCGATCCCGAATTCCTTGCGCCAGCGCTCGAATCCGGCCTCGCCCATCCGGCGGGTCTCGCCGGGGTGATCGAGCAGCCGGGCGAGCGCGCCCCGGAGCTCCTCGCGGTCGTCCGGATCGACCAGCAGGCCGGTCACGCTCTCGATCACGATCTCCTCGGCGGCGCTGCCGCGGGCGGCGAGCACCGGCTTGCCGGTCCGCATCGCCTCCAGGTAGACGAGTCCGAACCCCTCCCCCCGGCTCGGCATCGCGAAGGCGCCGCAGCGGCGATAGAGCTCCGCCAGGGTCGCCTCGCTGGTGAAGCCGGTGAAGGCGACGCGGTCCGCCATCTCCAGCCCCGCCGCCTTCGCTTCCAGCCGGCGGCGGTCGTCGCCGTCGCCGGCCACCACCAGGCGGGCGCCGGGGAGCCCCCGCAGGGCTTCCAGGAGCTGGTCGTGCCCCTTGTAGCGCTCGCGGGCGTCCATACGCCCCACGATGAGGAAGAAGCCGCGGCCGAGGCGGCCGAGGAGGAGGGCGTCCACCGCTCCCTCCAGCTTGCGCTCCTCCAGGGCCAGGGGGACGACGGGCGCGTCCGCGAGGCCGGGGGCGAACGGCCGGGCGCGCTCCAGGGTGTGGGCGGAGATGGAGAAAACCACGGTGGCGTGGGCGAGCGCCCGGCGGCGGTCCCACTGCAGCGGCCGCCAGACCTCGATCCCGTAGAGGGGGATGAGATAGGGGGCGCGGAGCGGAGCGGGCAGGTAGCTCTGCGTTCGTGCCGGTCCGAGAAGGTCGAAGACGTAGACCGATTCGCGGTCGCTCAACTGCCGCTTCCAGACCTCGAGCGCGAGCGCCCGCTGGTCCCCGGCGAAGCCGCGGACGGGCGCGTCGCTGTCCGGGAGCCCGGCGTCGTCGAGCGTCAGGAGACGGAAGCCCATGCTCCGTTCACGGGCGAAGCCGGCGCACCCGCCGGCCAGGAGGCGGCCGGCCGCGGCACGTCCGCCGCCGTCCAGGCCCAGGCCGGCGGAGACGAAGACCAGATCGCGCCGAGGCTTCATGGATGCTCCGCCGCGGACAGCTCGAACCGATGCGAGGGAAAGAGGTGAGCTTCGCGCTTCAGGATCGACACGTCGGGCTTGCTGCGACTCCGGAGTTCAACAATTTTTTGTAAGGCTCTCCGGAATTGTTGCAGAAGAAGGGGTTGGAGGCAAGGATCTGGCGTTCTACCCCTTGCGCTTCCCCTTTGCCGCCGACATCGCCGTCCGCGCCCGCAGCAGTGCCGGCATGTTCTCGCCGATCCAGCGCTCGGCCCGGGTAAGGTTCCGGTAGATGCGCTCCCGGCGGCGGAACTCGGGGGTGTGGAACATCCGCTTGCCGCCGCGGATCTCGGGGGGCATGTCGGCGTGGAGCATCTCGTGGTAGACCACGGCCTCCACCACGTAGCGGGGGACCTCCGGGTGATCGAGCACGCGGTGGAGCCGGATCAGCCGGTCCTCGTAGGAGTAGCTGCCGAGCTGCAGGCTGGCGCTCCGCCGGCGCCCGCAGCGGGAGCTGACCGCCGACTTCCCCCAAGTGATCGCCGCCGCCAGCCGCCCCTCGAAGTAGCGTTCGTTGAGATCCGCGAAGAGCTCGCGCAGGTCGAGGGCCGCCCCCACCGGCTGGAGGACCACCTTGCGGATGCGGGCGCTGGCGCGATGGGAGGAGAAGTGCTCGCGGATGAGGACCAGCGCCTCGCGGGCGCGGTCGCTCCCCCGCTTGCTCTCGACGAACGTGGCGACCGCCTGCAGCACCTCCTCGGGCGCCGCCGTGAAGGAGTGGTGGATACGCAGCTCGAGCGGCGCCCGGCTCCCCAGCTTGCCGGCGCGGACGCTCAGGATGGTGCGGCGGTTGTCGGTGAGCTCCAGGGAGCGGAGCCGGCCGCCGGTCAGGCGGTTGAGCTGGCGGAGGAGCTGGAAACGGAGGGCGCTCGGATCGGCCGGCGCCGGCTGGACCAAAGCCGCAGCGGGGACCGGCCGCAGCCCGAACAGCTCGAGCTGAACCGGGCGGCCCGCTACCGGGGGGCGTTTCGCGTGGCTCCGTTCAGGCGCGGAGTGCCGCGCATCGGATGGTATTTGCTGCTGCGCCGAGGATCTCGTCGTGCCCATTCGTGCCCCGGAGGCTACCCCCCAACTGCGGGTTTACGACTCTACCACAGCGCTCCCCCGCCGTTCAGGCGTCTCCAATCCCCTCCACCGTTCCCCCACCGCCATCGTATGCACGCGGTCCCGGTCCGGGCGGGTCGCGAGGATCTGCTCCAGCACTCGGGGGGCGAGGTCGACCGGCTCGTCCGTCAGATCGAAGCACCCCCAGTGCATCGGGATCATCATCCGCGCGCCGAGATCGAGGAACGCCTGGTACCCCTCCTCGGGGTTGGTGTGCTGGGCGCGCATGAACCAGCGCGGCTCGTAGGCGCCGATGGGGAGGAAGGCGATGTCGATCGGAGCGAAGCGCCGTCCGATCTCCGCGAAGCCGTGGAAGTAGCCGGAGTCGCCGGCGAAGTAGTAGCGCTGGGTGCCGGAGTCGAGGAGCCAGCCGCACCAGAGGCTGGCGTTGCGGGGGGCGCCGAACCGGTTGGACCAGTGCTGGGCGGGCAGGCAGGTGAGGGTCCACCGGCCGTGGCGGGCGCTCTGCCACCAGTCGAGCTCCGTGACCTGCCGCCCGCGGTCGCGGAAGAACCCGGCGAGGCCCAGGGGGACGAACCAGGGGATCGTCGCCGGCAGGTGCCGGACGCTCCAGTCGTCCAGGTGGTCATAGTGGTTGTGGGAGAGGACGGCGAAGGCATCCGGCGGTACGGCGGCGAGCGGGATGCCCGGCGGGCTGAGCCGGCGGGGGAGCAGGGCCCGCTTCCCGAAGTGGGGATCGGTCAGGAAGACCTCCCCGCCGTCCTGGACCGCGAACGCCGAGTGCCCCACCCAGGTCACCGAATCGGGCGCCCCCCTGTCCTGCAGATACGCGCCGTCGTTGGCCACCACCGGAATCCGGAGCGGGCCGCT
>JBDSHF010000480.1:0-7787 GCA_039918595.1 Thermoanaerobaculia bacterium | reverse complement strand
GGTTCCGCCAGGGCGGCGCGCAGCCAGCGAGCCACGCGATGACGGGCGAGCACCCGCCGATGCGATGGGTCGGCGAACTGCAGCGACAGCCGGAGCTGCTCGCGCGCCAGCGGCGTGCGCTCTGCTGGGCTCGGCTTCGGCCCGGCCATACGCCTCGACGATGCGCGCGACCAGCGGATGGCGCACCACGTCGGCCGAGGTGAATCGCGTCGTCGCGATGCCCTCGACATCACGAAGGATGCGCTCGGCCTCGATCAGCCCTGACGCCGTCCCTTTGGGCAGGTCGATCTGGCTGGTGTCGCCGGTGACCACCGCCTTCGAGCCGAAGCCGATGCGGGTCAGGAACATCTTCATCTGCTCGGGCGTGGTGTTCTGCGCCTCGTCGAGGATGATGAAGCTGTCGTTGAGGGTCCGCCCGCGCATGAAGGCGATCGGCGCGATTTCGATGATCCCGCGCTCCATCATCCGGCTCACCTTCTCGAAGCCGATGATGTCGTGCAGGGCATCGTGCAGCGGGCGCAGATAGGGGTTGACCTTCTCGACCAGGTCGCCGGGGAGGAAGCCGAGCTTCTCCCCCGCCTCGACCGCCGGCCGGGCCAGGATGATCCGCCGCACCCGCTTCTCGAGCAGGGCGGCGGCGGCCATCGCCACCGCGAGGTAGGTCTTGCCGGTGCCGGCCGGACCGATCGAGATGACGATGTCATGGTCGATCATCGACTGGATGTAGAGCTGCTGCCGGTAGCTCCTGGGAGCCACCAGCCGCTTCACCGAGGCCATGAACCCCTCGGGCATGAAGAATTCGACCAGCGAGATCTCCGGCGCCTCGGCGGCGATGCGGATCGCCGCCTGCACGTCGCCGGGCTTGAAACGGTACCCCCGTTCGGTAACGGCGGAGAGCTCGGCGAGCAGCCGTTCCACGACCTGCACCGGCCCGGGGTCGCCGTTGATGTGCAGCTCGTTGCCGCGGGCCGTCAGGGCAACCCCGAAGGTCCGCTCGATCCGCCGCAGGTTCTCGTCCTGCGTGCCGAACAGGGTGTCTAGACCCTCCTCGGCGAGAGTGACTTGAGTCATCGTGTTTGTTTTCTCTATGGGACCGGGGAAGCGAGCGCGAGCATGGTGAGCGGTCCCCTCCAGTTCGCTTAAGGTGATGTCCGGACGCCGCCCCCATGGGCGGGCCGTCCGGAAAGGCATCAAGTGTAACAGAGACCCGGGCCTGCCTAATCCCGGGGGTGGGAGCCGCCCCGAAGGGGCGGAATTTGAATAGCCTGGGGTTTTAACCCCAGGTCGACGCAGAGTTCCCATATCCCAAGCCCCGTAGGGCCGGCCGATTGGACCGCCCGGCGCGCCCCGCCTGGGGTTGAAACCCCAGGCTATTCAAATTCCGCCCTCTTCGGGGCGGGTCAAAAAAGCCCTACTTCTTGCTGTAATCGTAGAACCCGCGGCCGCTCTTCTTCCCCAGCCGGCCGGCGGTCACCATCTGCTTGAGCAGCGGCGGCGACGCGAAGCGCTTCTCCTTGTATTCGTCGAACATGATGCCGGCGATGTAGTACGTGGTGTCCAGCCCCACGAAGTCGAGCAGGGTGAACGGCCCCATGGGATAGCCGCAGCCGAGTTGCATCCCCTTGTCGATGTCCTCGACGCTCCCGACCCCCTCCTCCAGGGCGCGGATGGCGTCCAGCAGGTAGGGGACCAGCAGGCGGTTGACGATGAACCCCGAGTTGTCGCGGGCGGCCACCGGCTCCTTGCCGAGCGAGCGGGCGAACTCGAAGGCGCGGTCGAAGCTCGCGTCCGAGGTGAGCAGCGTGCGCACCACCTCGACCAGCTTCATCACCGGCACCGGATTGAAGAAGTGCAGGCCCACGAACTGGTCCGGCCGCTGGGTGAACATCGCCATCTGGGTGATGGTCAGCGAGGAGGTGTTGCTGGCGAAGATGGCGTCCTTCTTCACCGCCTCGTCGAGGGCGCCGAAGGTCTTGCGCTTCTCGTCCAGGTTCTCGACGATCGCCTCGACGACGATGTCGCAGTCGGCGAACGCTCCCAGGTCCACCGTGCCGGAGAGGCGGCCGACCGCCTCGTCGCGGGCCGACGCCTCCATCTTCCCCCGCTCGACCGCCTTGTTGAGCGAGCCGCGGATCTTGTCGAGCCCCTTGTCCACCAGCTCGCTGCTGACCTCGCGCACCACGGTCTCGTACCCCGAGCGGGCCGCCACCTCGGCGATCCCCGAGCCCATCAGGCCCGAGCCCAGGACGCCCACCTTCTTGATCTTGTTCATGCGATCCCTCCTATCTGGAATGTCTGGTTGTCTTCGGTTTCAACGATCTCGCGCCCTTCCCCCTCGGCGAGCCGGGCGAGCCGCAGGGCGCGCGCTCCCGGCACCGCGAACGGCAGCCTCTCCGCCCATTCGACGACCTTGACCCCGGGCCCGGCCAGCAGCTCCTCCAGGCCGAGCGCCGCCGTCTCCTCCGGAGCCAAGCGATACAGATCGACGTGGACCAGCCGCCCGCCGCTCCCCTGGTGCTCGCGGATCAGCGTGAAGGTAGGCGACTGCACCTCGCGGGGCGTGATCCCCAGCGCCTCGCCGATCCCCCGCGCCAGCACGGTCTTGCCCGCCCCCAGGTCACCCGAGAGGAGGAGGACGCCGTCCGGCGCCAGCTCCCGGCCCAGCTCGCGGCCGAGCGCCCGGGTCTCCTCCTCGCTGTGCGTCACCCAGCGGTTCATCGGCCGGTTCATCGGCGGTGGGGATGCCTGCCGTGACCGCGCTCCGCTTCATGCTCGTGATCGTGGTCGCCGTCCTCACCCTCCCCCCGGAGGGCGGCGAAAGCGGCGGGTAGGATCTCGATCAGGTCGCCGGCGGCCAGCGAGATCTCCCCCAGCCGGGCGGCGGCGAGGTCCCCCGCCAGGCCGTGCAGATAGACCGCGAGCACGGCGGCGTCGAGCGCGTCGAGCCCCTGGGCGAGGAAGCCGGCGATCAGGCCGGTCAGCACGTCACCGGTGCCGCCGGTCGCCATGCCGGGGTTCCCCGTCGGGTTGACGAACACCGCCGTGCCGGAGGCGATCAGCGTCATGTGCCCCTTGAGGACCACGATCGCCCCCGTCTCCTCGGCCGCGCCGCGCGCCGCCGCGATGCGGTCCTCCTGGATCTGGGCGGTCGAGATCCCCAGCAGGCGGCCGAGCTCCCCGGGGTGCGGGGTCAGAATCGTCTCCGCCCGGCGGGCGGCGAGGTCGCCGGCCTTCCCCTCGAAGGCGTTGAGGCCGTCGGCGTCGAGCACCAGCGGCAGCGGGCACTCCAGGGCGATGCGGCGGATCGCCGCCACCGTGAACGGCTCCGTCCCCAGCCCGGGGCCCAGCGCCAGCACCGCCTTGCCCTCCGCCGCCTCCAGCACGACGTCGGCGGCGCGCTCGGCGAGATGGCCGGAGGCCCCGGCGGGAAGGGGGAGCGTCATCGATTCGATCGAGCCCAGCTCGACGGTCTGCAGGATCGACTCCGGCACCGCCGCCGTCACCAGGCCCGCCCCGGCGCGCACGGCGGCGCGGGCGGCGAGGATGCAGGCGCCGGCCTTGCCGGGCGAGCCGGCGACGATCAGGGCGTGCCCGAAATCCCCCTTGTGGGCGCCGGCGTCGCGCGCCGGCAGCAGGTCCACCAGCTCCTCGCCCATCAGCAGGTGGAGATCCCCGGCCTCCTCCTCGACGTCGTCGACCAGCCGCGCCGGAATGCCGAGGTCGGTCACCACCATCTCCCCCACCGCGTCCGCCGAGGGCGGGAAGACGTGGGCCACCTTGGGCGCCGCGAAGGTGACCGTCAGGTCCGCCTTCACGTGCAGGCCGATCGGCCGCGGCTCGCTCCCCGCCAGACCGCTCGGCAGGTCGACCGCGACACAGGGGACGGGCAACCCATTGATCCCCTCGACCACGCGGGCGAACAGCCCTTCGAGCGGCCGGGCGAGGCCGGTGCCGAACAGGGCGTCGACCACCACGTCGCAGTCCGCCGCCGCCTCCAGGGCCACGCGCAGCTCCTTCTCGGCGGCGATCGTGAGGATCGGCAGCTCGATCTTGCGGCAGATCTCGAGCTGAGCGGCCGCGTCTCCCGAGAGCTCGTGGCCGTTGGTGACCAGGAAGATCCGCACCTCCCAGCCGCGCACCGAGAGATGGCGGGCCACCGCCAGGCCGTCGCCGCCGTTGTTGCCTGGGCCGCAGAAGATCGCCGCCGACTCGGCGTCGCCATAAGCCTCGGCGATCGCCTCGACGACGCCGATCGCGGCGTTCTCCATCAACACCATGCTGGGGATTCCCAGCTCCTCGATGGCGGCGCGGTCGACCTCACGCATCGCTTCGGCGGTCAGGATTCTCATGCCACACCTTCTTCCATTTTGGATTTTGGATTTTGGATTTGCGATTGAAGAAGGCCGAGGGAGCCGAGGAGGGCTCGGGTACGGGGGCAGCCTAAGTCATCTTCCGCCATCCGCGCGGCCAGCCGGCGCAGGTCCTCGGGGGTGTCGACGTCCGACGCCGCGGGCAGCAGCTCGACCGTGAGCCCCAGCTCGCGGCAGCGGTCGAGCGTCGCGGCGAGGACCTGATCGGTGCTCCAGGCGATCTCCGCGAACAGCCGCGGCGTCACCGCCCCGGCGCGCAGGGCGATCAGGTAGTAGCCGCCGTCCTCGGCAGGACCCAGCACCACGTCGGCGCCGGACTCGATCGTCTCGAAGGCGCGGTGCACCCTCTCCAGGGGGAGCGTGGGGTGATCGCTCCCCAGCGCCGCCACCGCGCCGGCCCCGGCCGCCGCGTCGTGGAGCGCCCTATACAGCCGCCCTCCGAGATCGTCCCCCTCCTGGCGCAGCCCGCTCCACGGCCCCGCCGGGATTTGCGGCATGGCCTCCCCCGCCTCGAGCGCCCAGGCGATCCGCAGCTCGAACTCCCCCGCGCGCAGCCGGTCGAGCAGGTCCTCCAGAAACGCCGCATGCAGCGCCGCCGCTTCCGCGGCGGTAAGATCGCCGATCAGCCGGGTCTTCACCCGGCCCTCCCGGGCCGGCTTGGTGAACAGGAGAAGGATGCGGGAGTGGCGGGGGGCGGACACGGGGCGGGATTGTATCGGAAAGCAATGACAGTGTCGGAAAGCCAGAGCGGCCCCCCACCCCGAATCCTCACCCCCCGGCCCCTCTCCCACCGCACTCCCCCCGGCCGGGAGAGGGGAGCTTGACGGGAGAGACCTTGCTTGCAGGAGGCGCTGTACCACCGGTACGGTAGAGAAAGCGCTTCCCACAAGCTCTATCTGTTCGGAGTCGCCCCCCCTCTCCCGGACGGCGGGAGGGCGGTGGGAGAGGGGCCGGGGGTGAGGATTCGGGGTGGGGGGATCGCCGCAGGAAGCTCATCGAACACCATGAACACACCCATCCTCACCCTCCTCACCGACTTCGGAACCGCCGACTACTACGTCGCCGCCGTCAAGGGCACCCTCCTCCGCCTGGCGCCCGGGACCACGCTGGTGGACGTGTCGCACGAGGTGCCGCTGGGGGACGTCGAGACGGCCTCCTTCCTGCTCGCGGCGGCGGCGTCCTCATTTCCGGACGGAACGGTCCACCTGGCGGTCGTGGACCCGGGGGTGGGGAGCGGCCGGCGCATGCTCGCGGTCCGCACCGCCGCAGCCTTCTTCCTGGCTCCGGACAACGGCCTGCTCACCCCTTTCCTCGACGACACGGTCGAGATCCGCGCGGTCGAGCGGCCGGATCTGTTCCTGCCCAGCCCAGGCCAGACCTTCCACGGAAGGGACCGCTTCGCGCCGGCCGCGGCCTTCCTGCTGAGGGCGCCTTTTCTGTCGAGGGATCAACGGTTCGAGGAGCTAGGCCCCGAGATGGGCGATCCCGTGCGGCTGCCGGCCCCCCTCCCCCAGCGGAGCGCGGGCCAGATCACCGGCCGGGTGGTCCACGTCGACCGCTATGGCAACCTGATCACCGACATCCCGGCCGGCTGGTTCCCCGCCGGTCCCTGCCGCGCCGAGGTCGGGGGGCACGCCACCGGGTGGCGGGTCACCCACTACGCCGAGATCCCGCCGGGCGAGGCGGCGATGCTCCCCGGCTCCCTCGGCACGATCGAGCTGTCGATGAACGGCGAGGATCTGGCCCGGCGCTGGAGCGTGGGCCGGGGCGCAACCGTTGACGTGCGCTGGAACGGATCTTGAACGGTCTTGCGATGGGCGCCCTGCCGGTGACGGCGAGGTGACAAGATTCCATCTGGCCGGGATACAATGACTCGCCCTTGTGCCCATCGAACTCTGGAAGGAGTGTGTGGAAATGAGCAAGTGGGAGTACAAGATCATCAACATTCGCAGCGAGAACTATCGCCTCGATCCGAATGCCGCGCCCCAGTTGAACCTGCTGGGGGAAGAGGGGTGGGAGCTCGTTTCCATCACATCCGTCAACTTCAAGACCGGTGCGACGGACAACATCGCCATGGTCTTCAAGCGGCCGATGGTGGACTGAGCGGAGGCCTCGCGGCGACCACCCAGGCGGCCTCGCGAGAGGCCGCCCAGTGCCCTACTTTTTGAGTTTCTTCTGCTTGCGGCGGCGTCCGCCCTTGAGGGCGACCGCGAACCCCGCCGCTCCCGCCGCCAGGGCCATCAGCAGGTACTTCTTCCTGGGCAGGATCCCCACCTCGGTCTTCACCGCGGTCCGCACCTCCGCCAGGCGCAGCTCGGCCTGACGGCGGCTCTCTTCCAGGCGGCGCTCGGCCTCGCGCCGCGCCTCTTCCAGACGGTCGTTCATGGCAACTCCCTCCCCAGGGCATCCCCGTCGCCGGCCACGGCCGGCTCGACATCCAGCGTCTTCGGACGGGCGAGCAGGCCGTGCTGCCACCAGTCGAAGTGGCTGTCCGCCCGCCGGCGCACGGTCTCGAGGGGGTTCTCCACCCGGCGCATGTATTTGAGGCCGGACCGCGCCAGGATCGCCGCGGTGATGACGAACAGAGCCAGCACGATCAGGGACGCCGCCCACCAGGGCATCCAGACGTGGAGGAGCGAGACCAGGACGAAGAGCAGCAGGCCGACGATCCAGAACAGCAGGATTGCGGCGGCGCCGAAGATCCCCAGCGCGACCCCGAGGTTGCGCCCCGACCGCGTGAGGTCGTCCTGCAAGGTCGCGAGCTCGGCCCGCCAGACCTCCAGCAAGGAATCGCCCAGCGAGCGAAACAGTTCGATCCATGGTTGCATCCCCGCCCCCTCTGCTTTCTGACGAAATACCGACAAAATACCTTAGGAAACCGCTTTTACGAACCGCCGACCTTCAGGCTGCGGCTGATGAAAGAGGCCAGAGCGCCGATGTCGTCCCGCACGCCGATCGACACCCGCTGCTCGCCCGCGCGCATCAGCAAAGTCACGGAATAGACGAACTTCTTGTTCTGCGCCGCCGCCACGTCGGCTTTCGGGATGCTGATCGGCACCGGCGCCTGCTGGATGTCCGAGGAGCCGCCCGCCGAGTCGAGCGCGGCGATGAACAGGCGCACCCTGGCGTCCTCCGTCTGCTCGTGAGGGATCAGCACCAGCTTGCCGATCGGGATCCGCACCAGCACCGGCACCAGGTAAAAGCCGTCTTCCCGCTGCCGCGGCTGACCGAACTCCAGGGTGACGCCGAGCGGATTCTCCTCGAACGGGAAGTTGAGGGCCGCCAGCGTGCCGTCGCTCATCCGCGCCTCGGTGCTCTTGTCGCGGTACCCCTCGCGGTGGCGCACCTGGAGGTCCTTCCGGTTCTTCACCTTGACGTCGATCTTGTAATACCGGCCGTCGCCGAAGTGGGGCGGCG
>JBDSHF010000479.1:0-9725 GCA_039918595.1 Thermoanaerobaculia bacterium | reverse complement strand
AGGTGTCGGAAGAGATGAAGATGGTGCCGTACCAGATCGAGCGCGCCAACAACGGCGACGTGCTCGTCGTCGTCGAGGGGAAGAAGTTCTCGCCCCCCGAGATCTCGGCCATGATCCTCGGCAAGCTGAAGCAGGCGGCCGAGGACTACCTCGGCGAGAAGGTGGACCGCGCGGTGATCACCGTGCCGGCCTACTTCAACGACGCCCAGCGGCAGGCCACCAAGGACGCCGGCCGCATCGCCGGCCTGACCGTCGAGCGGCTGGTCAACGAGCCGACCGCGGCGGCGCTCGCCTACGGCCTGGACAAGAAGAAGGATCAGACGATCTCGGTCTACGACTTCGGCGGCGGCACCTTCGACATCTCGGTCCTCGAGGTGGGTGAGGGCGTGGTCGAGGTCAAGGCGACCAACGGCGACACCCACCTGGGTGGCGACAACATCGACCAGCGGATCATCGACTGGCTCCTGGAAGAGTTCAAGAAGGATCAAGGGATCAACCTCGGCAGCGACCCGATGGCGATTCAGCGGCTGAAGGAATCCGCCGAGAAGGCCAAGATCGAGCTGTCCAGCGCCCAGGAGACCGACATCAACCTGCCGTTCATCACGGCGGACGCCTCGGGTCCGAAGCACATGAACATCCGGCTGACCCGGCCGAAGCTCGAGCAGCTCGTCGACGATCTGGTCCAGCGTTCGATCCCACCCAGCAAGCAGGCCTTGAAGGACTCGGGCGTCGACGCCAAGACGATCGACGAGGTCGTGCTGGTGGGCGGCCAGACCCGCATGCCGGCGATCCAGAAAGTCGTCAAGGACTTCTTCGGCAAGGAGCCCCACAAGGGGGTCAACCCCGATGAGGTCGTGGCGATCGGCGCGGCGATCCAGGGCGGTGTCCTGGCGGGCGACGTCAAGGACGTGCTGCTGCTCGACGTGACCCCGCTGTCGCTCGGCATCGAGACCCTGGGCGGCGTGTTCACCAAGCTGATCGAGCGCAACACCACGATCCCGACGCGCAAGAGCGAGATCTTCTCGACCGCGGCGGACAACCAGACGTCGGTGGAGGTGCACGTGCTGCAGGGCGAGCGCGAGATGGCTCGCGACAACCGCACGCTCGGCAAGTTCCACCTGGTGGGTATCCCCTCGGCGCCGCGCGGCGTGCCGCAGGTCGAGGTGGCGTTCGACATCGACGCCAACGGCATCGTCCACGTCTCGGCGAAGGACCTCGGCACCAGCAAGGAGCAGAAGATCACCATCTCGGCGTCGAGCGGTCTGAAGGACGACGACATCGAGCGCATGGTCAAGGACGCCGAGTCGCACAGCGCCGAGGACAAGGAGCGCCGCCAGCAGGTGGAGGCGCGCAACAAGCTCGACAGCATGACCTACTCGACCGAGAAGACCTACGAGGAGCACAAGGAGAAGCTCGGTCCTGATGAGAAGGGGGAGCTCGAGCGGGCTCTCGCCGACGCCAAGAAAGCCCTGGAAGGGGAGCCGTCGGCCGCCGAGCTGGAAGCTGCCTTCGAGCGCCTCACCAAGGCTTCCCACAAGCTGGCCGAGGTAATGTATGCGCAGCAGCAGGGCGGCGGCCAGGGTGGTCCTGGCGGTCCCACAGGGGGTCCGGGTGGCGCGAGCGGCGCGAGTGGCGCCGGAGCCGCCGACGAGGTCATCGACGCCGAATACGTCGAGAAGTAAGCGAGGGGGGAGTCATGGCGCCTCTGAAGAAGATCTACCTCGAAGAGCTGGCTCGCATCCAGGATCGCATCAACGGTCTTTTCGAGCAGGCGCTGCTCACCTCGGAGTACGAGGACCGCGAAGGGGGCCTGCCGGGCACCTGGGCCCCCGCGGTCGACGTTCTCGAGACCGAGGACGCCTATCTCATCTTCGCCGAGCTGCCCGGCGTTCAGCGTGACGAGATCCAACTGCAGGTGCGGGACCGGCGTCTGGAGCTTTCCGGACGCCGGCAGATCCTGGGAGAGAACCGTAACTTCCTCCGCATGGAGCGCAGCTACGGTCCCTTCCGCCGCACCTTCGACCTGGGAGCGCCGGTCGAGGTCGATGCCATCTCCGCCGCTTTCGAGGCGGGTGTGCTGCGGGTTCTCGTCCCCAAGCGGCAGGCCGGCGGAGTCCAGGTCGAGATCGCGGAGGAGGCAGGTTGATGTCCACGACCCGTCGTCGCAAGCCCGATCAGAAGTTCGTGATGATCAGCGTGGTGGCGGAGCGTTACGCGATTCACCCCCAGACGTTGCGCCTCTACGAGCGGGAAGGCCTGATCACGCCCGCCCGCAGCGCCGGCAACACCCGTCTCTATGACGAGGAGGCGATCCGCCGGCTGGAGATCATCCTCACCCTGACGCGCGACCTGGGGGTGAACCTCGCGGGCGTCGAGGTGATTCTCAACATGCGCGAGCAGATGGAGAAGATGCAGGGGGAGGTGGACCGTCTGCTCGAGTTCGTCAAACGGCAGGTCGAGGAGCGCCGCGCCGACCCCGGACGTCAGCACGCCCTGGTGAGGCTCCACAGCGGCCCCCTGAGCAAGATCCGCTGACAGATTTTCTTTTGTGTGGACGTATAGGGCGGGGACTCGTTCCCGCCCTTTTTGCGTCCAGGCCCATGCTACGATTTCGCCATGCCGGTGTCTCAAGCGCTCGTCGAGCCCTGCCCTGAATGCGGCGGCCGGGGGTGGGTCGTGGTCGCGGACGGCGGGGCGGGAACCGCCCGCGCCTGCTCCTGCCGTGAGCGGGACGTGGTCCCCCGCCTGGTGGCCGCGGCGGGTATTCCGGCGCGCTACCAGAACTGCAAGATCTCCACCTTCCAGACCTCGGGCGGCGCGCCGCGCGAGCGGGCGCAACTGATGAACGCGCGCGCCGCGGCCGAGCGCTACGTCGAGGAGTTCGTCCAGGAGAACGGTGCCTTCCGCCAGTCCGGCCTGCTCTTCGTCGGCCCCCCGGGCACCGGCAAGACCCACCTCGCCGCCGGTGTCCTGCGCGCTCTGGTCGAGCGCTACCGGGTGCGCGGGCTGTTCGTCGAGTTCACCTCGCTGATCCATCAGATCCAGTCCACCTTCGACCCCGCCTCGCCGGAGTCGAAGCGGCAGGTCCTCGATCCGCTGGCCGACGCCGAGCTGCTCGTCCTCGACGAGCTCGGCGCCCAGCAGCCCACCCCCTGGGTGCGGGACATCCTCTACCTGATCATCAACACCCGCTACACCCGCCGGCTGCCGACGCTGTTCACCACCAACTACCGTCTCGAGCCGGTCTCCCCCGCCGCCGCGCCGAAAGGGATCGCCAAGCGGGCCGCGTCGCTCGACCGCGGGCGTGACCCCGAGAACGGACCCGTGTTCGACGAGACCGTGCTCCTGTCCACCCGGCTTCCCGCCATGCTCGTCAGCCGGCTGCACGAGATGGCCCAGCCGGTGGTGCTCGACTCCGTCGAGGACTTCCGGCGCGAGAACGCGGTGCACGGGGCGCATCTGCGATGAGGCTCTCCGCCGCCGGGTGCCTGCGCCGCGGCTGGACGAACCTGTCGGCCAACTGGGAGCTGGTGCTGCTCCAGTGGCTGCAGTCGTTCGCGGTGATGGCGCTGATGGCATTCGGGATCTTCCTCTCCCTGCTGATCGTGGGGGCGAACCTGCTGCGCACCGACTGGAGCGCTGTCCACGAGCTCCAGCAGCAGGCGAGTCGCCTCTCGCCGGCGCTGCTGCTGGCCCTGGTCGCCCTGCTGGCGGTCTGGCTGTCGTCGTTGTTCCTCCATTGCTACTTTCAGGCGGGGACCTTCGGCATCCTGACCGCGGCCGACCGCCAGGCCCTGCCCGGCGCCCGGCGCGACCGCGACTTTTTCCGCACCTTCAGCCTGCGCGACTTCCTCGGCTGGGGGGGGCGCTACGTCTGGCGGTTCTTCGGCGTGCTCGCCGTCTTCGGCATCCTCCTCTTCGGGCTGGGGGGGGCGGCCCTGCTCTGGCTGCTCTCCACGGCGGTGGGCGGCGGGCAGTGGGGGTGGGGGGCGGCACTGGGCATCGGCATCGGCGGGGCGCTGCCGCTCGGCTTCCTGGCGCTGGTGGCCGGTCTCTGGCTCCCTCTCGCGCAGGCCGGCCTGGCGCGCGACGGCTCCGGCGTCCGCGCCGCCTCGCGCCAGGGGCTCGCCGTGCTCGGCCGGCGCCTGGGCGCGGTGATCGCCCTGTTCCTCCTTACCCTGGTGGCCGCGCTCGCCCTCGCCGCCCTGTTCTTCCCCCTGGCGGCGGCGGCCGACGCCCTGCTCGCCGGCGCTCCGCTGTTGCGGACGCTGGTCCGGTTCCTCCTGCTCCTGCTGCAAAGTCTTCCGAACACCCTTCTCGCGACGCTCCTCGCCGGCGCCCTGGTGGCCCTGGTCCGCAGCGAGACGCCGAGCGAGATCCGCCGCAACCCCGAGGTGCAGACCGCGTGAGATCGAAGCTCCTGCTCGTCGTCGTCGCCGTTCTTCTGATCGTGGCTCTGGGCTGCGGGCCGAAGAAGCCCCCGCGCACCGCCCCGCGGCGGCCGGTCCCCACCCGGCCACGGCAACAACCGCCCAAACCACAAGCGCCGAAGCCGCAGCCGCCGCCCGAAACCGCGCCGAAGCCCTTGCCGAAGCCGGTGCCGCCGCGCGAGCCCGTGCCGGCGCAGCCGGAGGCCCCGCCGGCGCAATCGGCGGAGCCGCTGCCGGTCAAGGTCGGCCTCGCCAGCGATCTCGACTCGGTGAGCTTCCCCTGCTGCGAGGAGGAGCTGGACGTCGCCGTCGACACCCAGCCGGTGCCCGCGACCACGACGCTCAAGATCGAGCCCGCGGCGGCCACCGCCCAGCAGGGGTACTACCGCCTGCAGGTGGCGGCCCTGCGCGACGAACGGCAGGCGCAGGACCTCGCGAAGGAGCTCGAGCGGGTTTCGGGACAGCCCGGCGAGGCCTTCTTCGACGCCGGCATCGACCTCTACCGCGTCCGCATCGGCCGTTACCCCACCCGCGAGGCGGCCGAGGCCGACGCGCGGCGTCTGGGCGCGGTCGGCGTGACCGGCGCCTTCGTGGTCAACGAGGGGGCCGCCGTCTCCGCGCCGGCTTTTCGGATCACGCAGGGGCAGAGCTCCCAGGTCTACGCCGGGCGCTGGCTCTCGGTGGCCCCGGTGTCCGGGCCGAGCGTGCGGGTGCGGAACAAGCGCTACCGCGGCCGCATGCTGGTCTATCTGAACGACCGCGGCTCGCTCAACCTGATCAACGAGCTGCCGGTGGAGGACTACCTGCGCGGCGTGGTGCCGAGCGAGATGGGGCCGGAGCTCTACAACCAGCTCGAGGCGCTCAAGGCCCAGGCGGTGGCGGCCCGCACCTACACCTTGCGCAACATGGGCGAGTTCGCGCGCGAGGGGTACGACATCTGCGCCACCCCGCGCTGCCAGGTCTATGGCGGCATGCAGATCGAGCACCCGCTCTCCGACCAGGCGATCGCGGAGACCGCCGGCCAGGTGCTCCTCTACCGGGGCGAGCTGGTCAACGCCCTCTACAGCTCGACCTGCGGCGGGCACACGGAGGACGTCCACGTCATCTTCCCCCTGCAGCGGGAGCCATATCTGAAGGCGGTCCCCTGCATGGAGGCGGGAGTCGCCCGGATCGAGGGGGATCTAGGGTTGGGCTCCTTCCCGGCCGGCTTCACCCGCCGGCTGCTGCCGGCGGCCTCGGGGTCGCCGCCCGTCGAGTCCCTGGGCGCCCGCCTCGAGCACCTGGCGCTGCTCGCCGGCTTGCCCGCTTCCCGCGAGCGGCTCGGCGGCCTCGACCGCCGCGAGGTGCAGCGCTACATCGCCTCCGTCTTCGACCTCGCCCTCGACGCGCGCCTCTTCCTGGCGCCCGAGGACGTCAATTACCTGCTCAGCAATCCGCCCCCCGACTGGAGCCAGGAGGACCGCCGGCGGGCGGCCTACCTGATCCGCAGCGGGCTGGTCAGCGGGCCGCTCGACCAGCCGCTCTCCGAAGGGGAGGTCGAGCGGATGCTCCTGGCGCTCGCCGAGCTGCTCCGCGTGGTGCGCCGCGAGGACGTCTCGTTCCTCTCCGTCGCCAACGGCAAGCTCACCGTCCGCTCGGGGAAGGTGGACAAGACCTACGACCTGCCGTCCGGCCTCGCCACCTTCCGCCGGCAGGGGGACGGCCTCTACAGCTCCGAGCTCGCGATGGTGCCGGGGGATCTCCTCACTCTCTTCTGGCAGGGGGACCGCCTCGCCGCCGCCACCCAGGAGATCGATCTCGACGGCATCGCCTTCGACCGCAGCAGCCCCTACAGCTCATGGACCCGCTTCCGCACCGACTCGCAGATCGCGACCCAGGTGAACACCCGCTTCCCGGGGCTCGGATTCCAGAATTTCGAGATCCTCACGCGGGGCGAGTCGGGACGGGTGGGGAAGATCCGGATCTTCGGCGACAGCAAGACCATGGACGTCGACGGCCTCGCGGTGCGCTGGACGCTCGACGTGCCGGACACCCTCTTCACCGCCAAGCGCCTGGCGCCCAAGGGCGGGGAGCCCGGCTGGCTGTTCACCGGCCGCGGTTTCGGTCACGGGGTCGGAATGTGCCAGGTGGGGGCCTACGGCATGGCCCAGCGGGGGCACACCTATCGCGAGATCCTCACCCACTACTACACCGGCGTCGAGCTGGGCAGGGCGCGCTGGAAGCGGCCCGCCGCCCGTGGGACGAAGTGAGCCTCGCCCGGTATCACCTCGCCCGATACGTCGACCACACCCTCCTGCGCCCCGAGGCCACCGAGGCCGAGGTGCGGCGGCTGGTGGCGGAGGCGGCCGAGCACGGCTTCGCCTCGGTGTGCATCCCTCCCGTCTACGTCTCACTGGCGGCGGAGATCCTGAAGGGAACCCCGGTCGCGGTGGGCACCGTTGTCGGTTTCCCCCTCGGCTACGTCCACCCCGAGATCCGCCGCGCGGAGTCCCGTCAGGCCGTCGCGGACGGCGCCGGGGAGCTCGACACGGTGCTCAACATCTCCTGGCTCAAGAGCGGGGAAGATCAGCGCGTCCTCGCCGACCTCGCCGGCTGGGTCGAAGCGATGCGGCGCGAGCGCGAGGGTCTGATCCTCAAGGTGATCCTCGAGACCGCCCTGCTGACCGAAGAGGAGAAAGTCCGCGGCGCCCATCTGGTCGTCCAGTCCGGAGCCGACTTCGTGAAGACCTCGACCGGCTTCTCGAAAGGGGGCGCGACCGTCGAGGACGTCGCCCTGCTGGCGAAGACCGTCGAAGGGCGGATCGGCGTCAAGGCCTCCGGGGGGATCCGCGACGCCGCGACGGCGCGGGCGATGATCGAAGCCGGGGCCCGGCGGCTGGGGACTTCGAGCGGGGTGGGGATTGTGGCAGCCTGAGAAGGGGATTGTCTTGTATAGGTTTCCTATATAGGATATTTATCCATGAGAGTCCTCTCTGTCGTCTTCGACAAAAACGATTATCGGGACCTGAAGTCGCTTGCCGAACGAACCGGCCGCCCAGTTGCGGAGTTGATCCGGCAGGCGATAACCGAGTACCTGAACCGGCATCGTAGTCGGAGAGGCTCGATCTTTGACGTCTCGGTCCACCATGGCGGCGCTCAGCTCCAGACTTGGTCCCGGCAAGACGTGTTCGACGAAATGATCGGTTGAGCTTCGCCCTTACCCTTTCTCCCAATCCTCGATCACCGCCTCCGCCGCCCGCCGTCCTGAAACCATCGCTCCCTGAAGCGACGGCGTCTCGCGGTGATCGCCGCAGAGGTAGAGCCCGGGCTTGCGCCGGACGGGGAGGGCCGCCGGCTCCAGGCTTTTGCGCGCCGGCAGGGCCAGCGGGATGCGGTAGGTGCGCAGGTGTTTCCAGTCCGCCACCTCGATTCCGAACCAGGAGGCCAGGTGCCGGCGCACCTCGGCTTCCAGGTTCTTCTCCTCGGCGCCGGCCGCGCCCACCACGGTCGCGGAGATCAGAGCCCGGCCCGCCGGAGCGTAGGACGGGGAGACGGCGCTCGGCACGCAGAGGTTGTCCACCGGTCCGCTCCCCTCGCCATTCAGGACCAGAAGCGGTTTCGAGATCGGCGCCCTCGGGGCCGCGAAGTAGAGGCAGGCGGTGTCGTGGGAACCGGGAGGGTGGAGCTCGGGAAGGAGCCTCGCCGCCTCGGGCGCTTCCGTCGCGATGACCACGGCCGCCGCCGGCACCCGCTCTCCCCGCGTGAGCACGACCCTCCCCTCGCCGATCAACTCCACGCGGGCTCCCAGGCGGATCGTTTCAGGAGCCAGACGCCCGGCGAGTTGCTCGGAGATGGCGCCGATCCCGGCGGCGGGGAGGGCGGCGCGCCCCTGGCTGAACATCCGGAAGACGAACTCGAGCATGCGGCTGGAGGTGGCGAGCTCGGTCTCCAGGAAGATGCCGCCGAAGAAGGGGCGGAAAAAGGAGTCGATCATCCGCGGGCTGAAGCCGAAGCTTTGCAGGGCCTCCAGGGAGGAGGTCTCCGGCCGCGTCCAGATCTCCCCGAGCGGCCCTTTCAGGACGTGGCTCCGCAGGCGCGCGATCGCCAGCTTGTCCGCCAGGTTGCCGATCGGCGCCGCCAGGGTCGCCGGCAGGGTCCAGGGCTGCCGGAAGGGGTCGGAGACGCGGTGGAGCTTGCCCCGGACCCGCACCAGCGCCCCGGGCGCGAAGGTCCCTAGCCGCAGGGCCTTGTAGTCGAGGAGTCTCTGGGCCTCGGGATAGGCCGTCAGCAGCACCTGGAACCCGCGGTCGAGGAGGAAGCCGTCCACCTTGTCCGTCCGCACCCGGCCGCCCGGAGCGTCGGACGCCTCCAGGATCAGGCAGGGGATGCCCTTCTCCTGCAACCGCAACGCGCAGCAGAGGCCGGCGACGCCGGCCCCGATGATCACGACCTGCCCACCCGCCACCCCGTTCGGTTTCATGGGGGGATAATAGTCTCGCGCTCTTCGCGAAGCGCTTCCAACTCGGCGACGGCTTCGAAGTCCTTGATGCGGCCGGCGGCACGCTTCACCTGGATGAGCCGGTCCAGTCCCAGGCAGTAGCACTCCACGCCAAAGGCGGAGACGATCTGGCTATAGGGAAGTAGATCTTCATAGCCCCCACCGCCCGTGATCTCTCCAAGCAGATCCAACGGTCCCAGAGCCGTGACCAAGGTAAAGTTCAGGCCTCGGAGGACCGTCTCCGTGTCCCAGAGGAAGGGGAGACCGGGCGGCGCGCCGCGGAGATACGGAGAGTAGGGGGCGAGAGAGTTGACGAGACGCTGGAGATTGTCCGGAGTCCGGCGGTAGACGACGTCGAGATCCTGCGTGAGGCGAGAGGCTCCATGGGCTATAGCCGCCACTCCACCCACGACGATGAACTCCACCCCTTCCCTGCCAAGGACCCCGAGAAGATTTTCAATTTCGACCATGGAAAGCCCGTCGTCCCGCCGCCTTCATCTCCTCCGCGAACCGCTGGTGACGCATCAGGTTCCGGAGCCGTTCCTCGACGGTCAGTTTGAGGTTCTCCCGCAGGAGGGTACGGTCCACATCCTTCTTGTAGGCCTCAATGACCGGATCGGGCTCGATGACGATCGGCTCAGGCTTTGGCATGACTGAACTCTAGCATCACGCCCCTCACCGACTGTGCTTGTAGATCATCTCGATCAGCTCGTCGTACGTGGCCTCGGCGGCGTCGCCGTCGCCGGAGCGGATGGCCTGGGTGGCGCAGTGCTTGAGGTGGTTGCGCATCAGCTCGCGGCCGACCGCGCGCAGGGCCT
>JBDSHF010000478.1:0-17403 GCA_039918595.1 Thermoanaerobaculia bacterium | reverse complement strand
CTTCACGGGGAGATCGGGGCAGTCTGCCGCGCTCTCCTCGCTGAATACGATGTGCCGGAGTCCCGGCTGCGAGAGGATCTCGCGCAACTCATTGAAACCTTGGCCGCTCGTGGGCTGGTCAAAATCCTGACTTGCTCTCCCCGAATCGACGACGGACGGATGAGCGGATGAGCGGTCTTTGTGGTGTGGTGGATTTCTCGGTTCCCCGGATCGAGTCACAGGATCTCCGGGGTATGGCGGAGTCCGCCTCCTACCGGGCTCCCGGCGGGATTGGCTACCGCTTCCTGGGCGAAGCGGGATTCGCACACCTGGCCCTCCACTCCGGGCCAACCGGATTGGATCAGCCCCTCCTAGACGCGCGGGGGCAGGTCTGCGTGGTTCTGGACGGCCGGCTCGACAACCGGCCCGAGCTCATCGCGCGGCTCGAACCGGCCGAGGGATCGGCCGCCTCTGATGTGGGGCTTCTACTCGCGGCCTATCTCGAATGGGGGGTGGCCTGCACCGATCATCTCCTTGGCGACTTTGCGTTCGCGATCTGGGATGCCGCCCAGCGTCGGCTTCTTTGTGCAGTCGATCCTTTAGGCATCAAGCCGCTCCACTATGCCCATGTGGGCTCACTCGTGTGCTTCGCCTCGGATGCCATGCAGGTCCTTTATCATCCGGCGGTTCCAGATGACTACAATGAAGTGGAGATCGCGGCCTACCTCGCCAGTCAATTCGAGGATCCGGAGCGCAGCTTCTTTGCGGCTGTCCGTAAACTCGCACCAGGGCAGCGTTTAATAGCCGAGAGCAGCAGATTTCGTGTGGAGCGCTACTGGTCTCCAGAGCCTCAGATGATTCGGTATTCACGCGACGAGGATTATTCCGCCCATTTCCTCGAGCTTTTTCAGCGGTCAGTTGCCGACCGCCTTGTTGACGCGGGAAACTTTGTGGGAATTGCTATGAGCGGCGGTCTCGATTCGACCTCAGTGGCCGCGCTTGCGCTCCGTGCCGCCGCCCTTGGAGTCCGAGCTTACACCTTCGCCTTTGACCGCTTCGCCAAATGCGACGAGCGAGCCTACAGCCAAGCAATGACCGAAGAACTCGGTTTGGCAGTGGAGCCCATCGAGGCCGAGCGCTTCTGGAGCCTGGAATCGCAGACCTCCCTCCCTCTTAGCCCCGACACGCCTTTCACTGGTTGGCGGACCTGTCATGCAGAGATCCTCAGCCGAATGGCCGCAGGAGGTTCCCGAGTGTTGCTTGTGGGCCACGGTGGGGACGACCTGCTCCGCGGCAGTTCCCTTGCCTACACGGAACGGCTTTGGCGGGGTGACTTGGAGGCAGTCCGCGAGGTCGTCAACCACGCCCGGAGTCGGAAGGCCCCAGTGCTCCGGGCCCTCTACCGCCATTTCGGACGTCCTAACTTGCCTGTCCGTTTGGATCGCCTGCTGCGCTCCGTACTTCTGCAGAAGCCAGAGGAGGCTCTCGTACCCTCCTGGATCAATCCAGATTTTGCTCGCCGGGCAGCTTTTGCGGAAAGGCAGGAAATCTGCAGGCCTCGTCGGGTCTTCACGAGCCCGGCACGGCAAGAGGTCTACGCTAACCTTGTGGGTATCCCTTGGTACTGGCGTCTCGCCAATTGGTACAATCGTAGCGCCGCCGTGTTCAACATCGAGGTGCGCCATCCGTTCCTGGACCGGCGACTCGTTGAGTATGTCCTGGCAGTCCCCGGAGAGCAGCTCTTCCGGCTGGGTCATTACAAAACTCTCTTGCGTCGATCCATGGCGGGAATCCTCCCGGAGCGAATACGGCTCCGGCAGGGAAAGACGAACTTCATACCCTTGCTTGATTTCGGATTGCGGGAACAAGCTTTCAGTGAGATCCAGGAACTCTTACGGGCTCCTCGGGCCGCCGATTTGGGATTTTTGGACGGGGAAGGTTTGCGGGCAGCTTATCTGGGCTTTCTTGGAGGGGGTCCTCATGAGTTGAGGCGCGCTTTGTGGTGCGCCATTACACTTGAGATCTGGTTGAGACGCTGTGAGGCGATCAACAACCGGAGACGCGAAGCCCGGGCGAGCCGGGTTGCCGCGTGAGCTAAAGCACGGCTCAACCCTCCAAGGCAAGAAAGGTTATCAAGATGTCTAAGAATACTGGAACAACTCCGGCGCCCGTCTCCAGCTCGCCGTTTCCCGAACAGGCCAAACCTCGAAAGCCCTATAACAGCCCTCTACTCCAGGATTGGGGATCGCTCGTGGATTTGACCAGAGGACCTCTCTCGGAGTTAACAGACGCCGACAATGGTGGCAGCACCGGAGTGTGAAGCGAAAAATCTCCAACCGTCCTGGACCGGCAGTCCCGGCAAAGTGCCGCTATCGCCTCTTCGGCTTGACCGTCACCTGCAATTTTTATTGGACCGCTTCTCTGCCCGTGAGTAATCAACCTGCAGATCTGATTCTCTCCCTCTTGCGTCATCCCTTTCTGGAGGATACGATTTCACCTCCTCTCTACATCAGCGCTCTTCGTGACAGGGATGGTGCAAGCCTAGGAAGACTCTACCGTGAGTTCCAAGGAGAGATTCTTCGCTTCTCCAGGGCAGGTGACTTCCGCATCCGCCCCGAACGCATCGACGGCTACGTGCCAGATCAGGAGAGAGCGCTCTCGGAACTGCGGTTACTCGGTCCCGTGATGTCCTATTGGTTCGAACTCCGGGGTTTACCGACCCTCCACGCTTCCGCCGTAACGATGAACAGTCATGCAATAGCCTTTGTCTCCCACCACGGTGGCGGCAAGAGTGGCATCGCGGGAGCGATGGTTCAGGCCGGCTTTCCCTTGTTGACAGACGACCTGCTGGTCCTCGAAGAACGCGAAGATCTCTGGGAGGCGCGGCCGTCCTACCCTGAAATGCGGATGTGGCCGGACGAGGCCGCGCATTTCGTTGGATCCCCTGAAGTTCTGCTGCTTGTCCATAAAGATTCCGAAAAGAGAAGGGTTGCTGTAGGCGATGGCGGTTTTGGGTCGTTCCACGATGCCTCCACCCCACTTTCTTGCATCTACTTGGCGTCACGGCGTCAGGAGACCGACGGTGGTATCGAAATCCAGCAGGTCTCTAGAAGCGAAGCTCTCATCGAGTTGGTCCGCCATTCGTTCTCGCCGCGTCTCGTCGAAGCCGCCGGCCTTCAACCTGCCCGCCTGGACCGGCTGGCACGGCTCGTCCGCAACGTCCCGGTGCGACGGCTCATCTACCCCTCTGGCTTCGAACGTCTGCCGGAGGTCGCCGAGATCCTCCTGCGCTCATGGTAAGATCGCTCTACAACTTAGAAGCAGGTTCAAATCTGACGTGCCACCGGGAGGGGATGCACGCGCGTGCATCCCCCCTGGAAGGAGAGGAATGAGATGAAACGCTGGATGATGGTGGGCCTTCTGACGGCGGCGGTTCTGCTCCCCACGAGCATGGCCCGGGCTCAGGGCTCGGACGATCGCGATGATGACCAGGACGACCGGGGACACCGGGACCGCTTCGCGCTAGGGGTAGGCATCGGTCTCGTAAAACCCGCCAACCAGACCGAGACCTATTACATGGCCTCGCTCCGCATCCGGACCAGCGGACGGGGGAATGACGAGGGCGAGCAACGGGGCGACCAGGGGATCACCGGCTATCTCGAGCCCGAGGTCGGCTACTGGACTTCCAGCGATAACAACGGCCTCGGCAAGGGGAGCGATCTGCTGCTGGGGTTGAATCTGATCGGCGTCATCCCCCTCGGAGCGGTCGACAGCTTCTTCGGCGTGGGGGCCGGCGTCCATTCCGTCGACGCCTCGCTGCTTGCAAACAGCTCCGGGAAGACCGGGAATGAGACGAAGTTCGGCGCCAATGCCCAGTTCGGTATCGACCTCTACATCAACCGCAAGCTGAGCGCCTTCGGCACGGGCCGCTTCGATCTCGTCCAGGGTGCGGCGGACCAGGTCCAGAGCAAGGTCTACCTCGGCCTGCGCGCCCGGTTTTAGAAGTCCCCACAAGCTCTCCCCAAAAACAACGAGGCCGGTCCGCGCGAGCGGACCGGCCTTTTCTATTCCTATCACCAACCGGCGGCAGGCAGCCGCCGGGAATCCGGCTTTAGTACATGCCGCCCATGCCGCCGCCGCCAACCATGCCGCCGCCCATGCCGCCGCCACTCTTGTCGTCCTTCTCCTTGATCTCGGAGACCATGGCCTCGGTGGTGAGCATCAGACCGGCGATCGACGACGCGTTGAGCAGCGCGGTCTTGGTGACCTTGGCCGGGTCGATGACGCCGGCCGCGACCAGGTCCTCGAACTTGCCGGTGGCCGCGTTGTAGCCGCTCGTGCCGTTGTCGGCCAGGAGCTGCTTGACGATGACCGAGCCCTCTTCGCCGGCGTTGGCCGCGATCTGGCGGGCCGGCTCCTCGAGCGCCCGGCGGACGATGTTGATGCCGACGCGGACGTCGCCCTCCGCCTCGAGAGCGTCGACGGCCTTGACGGCGCGCAGCAGGGCCACGCCGCCGCCGGGGACGATCCCCTCCTCGACGGCCGCCTTGGTGGCGTGCATGGCGTCCTCGACGCGGGCCTTCTTCTCCTTCATCTCGGTCTCGGTCGCGGCGCCGACCTTGATCACCGCCACGCCGCCCACGAGCTTGGCCAGGCGCTCCTGGAGCTTCTCGCGGTCATAGTCCGAGGTGGTCTCCTCGATCTGGTTGCGAATCTGCTTGACCCGGCCGGCGATCGCCTCATGCCGCTTCGGATCGTCGGAGTCGGTGACGATGGTGGTCTCGTCCTTGGTGAGCACGACCTTCTTGGCGTCGCCCAGATCTTCCCAGCGGACGTTCTCGAGCTTGATGCCGAGGTCCTCGGTGATCATGCGGCCGCCGGTGAGGGTCGCGATGTCGTCCAGCATGGCCTTGCGGCGGTCGCCGAAGCCCGGAGCCTTGACGGCGGCGACGTGCAGCGTGCCGCGCAGCTTGTTGACGACCAGCGTGGCAAGCGCCTCGCCCTCGACGTCCTCGGCGATGATGAGCAGCGGCCGGCTCTGCTTGGCAACCTGCTCGAGCACCGGGAGGAGGTCCTTCATCGAGCTGATCTTCTTCTCGTTGAGGAGGATCTTGACGTTCTCGAGCACCGTCTCCATGCGCTCGGCGTCGGTGACGAAGTAGGGGGAGAGATAGCCGCGGTCGAACTGCATGCCCTCGACCACCTCGAGGGTGGTCTCGAGGCCGCGGGCCTCCTCAACGGTGATCACGCCATCCTTGCCGACCTTCTCCATCGCCTCGGCGATGATGCCGCCGATCTCGGTGTCGTTGTTCGCCGAGATGGTGCCGACGTGGGCGATGTCCTTGCCCTCGACCGGACGGGCCATCTTGTCGATCGCCTCGACGGCGGCGCGGACGGCCATCTCGATGCCGCGCTTGATCTCCATCGGGTTGGCGCCGGCGGTGACGTTCTTGGAGCCCTCGCGGTAGATCGCCTGGGCGAGAACGGTCGCGGTGGTGGTGCCGTCGCCGGCCACATCGGAGGTCTTGGAAGCGACCTCGCGCACCATTTGCGCGCCCATGTTCTCGAGCGGATCGGCGAGCTCGATCTCCTTGGCGACGGTGACGCCGTCCTTGGTGATCGTCGGCGAGCCGAACTTCTTCTCGATGACGACGTTGCGGCCCTTGGGACCGAGGGTCACCTTGACCGCGTCGGCGAGTTTGTTGACGCCCCGGAGGATCGCGGCGCGCGCGTCTCCGGAGTAAGTGATCTGCTTAGCCATGACTTATCTGCCTCCTGATTGCTGGGGATATCGAAATTGAGTGTCGGTTTCTGGACAAGAAGGAGCGTTACTTCTTGTTGCCGTTCGAGCTGACGACGGCCAGGATCTCGTCCTCGCGGAGGATCACGTAGTCGTTGCCGTCGATCTTGATCTCGCTCCCGGAGTACTTGCCCATGAGGACCCGGTCGCCTTCCTGGACGTCCATCGGCGCGCGCTTGCCCTCGTCGTTGAGCTTGCCCGGACCGACGGCGACCACCTCGGCCTCCTGCGGCTTCTCTTTGGCGGAATCGGGGATGATGATGCCCCCGCGGACCTGCTCCTCCTGCTCGATGCGCTTCACCAGGACCCGATCGTGTAGCGGACGGATATTCATGATGTCTACCTCCTGATAGGACTTGTTGGACTCAACAGATTGGAATCATCGCCGGTCGGTTGTTAGCACTCGTCGGCATTGACTGCTAACAGTGTAGGCAGATGAAAAATGCCTGTCAAGTCCAAGGTACGGCTCTCCCCCGCTCTCCAAAGTTGACGCGACCATCCCTCCGTCTCCTGCCTTTGCAAAAAAAGCTTGGTTGAGGATGCTCAGAAACAGTGCGCAATGTGCTCACTCAATGCGCACCTCATAACGCCCTTCAGACTATAAAACCAAGATCTTGACTAGAAATTGTCAGATAGAGGCGCCAATTTTGGGCCATCCTTACCCATTCTCGAAAATCCATGTCGTTTGAACGAATTTCCTACCGCCGGCGTTGACTTTGCCCTCTTTTACTCATAGCGTAGCCTGCATAAATCACGGTGAGCTACCCCTCACCACCAAAAAGATTCGCCGACGGATCGACCGGATGGCCGGTCCGTCACCCCGCTCGCGTGGGCAAGTCCACTACCCGCGGACAGGGGATCTCTATCAACCGGGTGAGGTGTGCAGTGTGGTGGACCGTTTCACAAGGGAGCTGTCAGATGTTCGTAGAGGGCTCGCGCCGTTCGTTCCTTCTCGTCCTCGCAATCCTGATCGCCTGTTTCGCGGGCCCTTTCGATGCTGGCGCCTCTGCGGCTACGGTTCCCGTCCCCTCCAGGCTCATTCTCAACGTCCGTGAAAGCACCGGCGTCGCCCGCAGCGGCGAGATCGTGCGCTCGGGCGTCCCTCTCCCTCGCAGCCTCAACGTCCTCACCACCTCCCGCCTCGCCATCGTCGACGCCGCCGGCACGCCGGTGCCCGCCGAGTTCGAGGTGACGGCGCGCTGGAACGCCGGCAAGAGCGACACGACGGCGCCCGTCCAGTGGCTGCTCGTCACCTTCCCGGCCACGGTCGGCGCCAATCAGACGGCCGCCTACCGGTTGGTCACCGACGGCTCGGCGGCGAACCCGGCGCCGGCCACCCGGATCAACCTGACCCAGAGCGGCAACGCGGTGACCATCGACACCGGCGCCGCCACCTTCCGCCTCGGCGCCAACCCCGGAACGCTGTTCGACGAGGTGGTCCTTGCCAATGGCAGCCGGGTGATCGGCGGCGGCGCCCTGTCGGTCCAGACGGGCGGCTCCAGCTACGGCCACTCGACGACCCGCCGGGTCTGGATCGAGCACCAGGGGCCGCTGACGGCGATCATCGTCGTCCAGGGCGCCTATGACGTGCCGGCGATCGGCAACGGCCAGTTGAGCACGCGGCGGCGCTATGTCTTCACCGCCGGCTCGCCGACCGCGATCGTCCGCCACGTCACCAACTGGGAGGGCAATTTCGACTGCGCGGAGTGCGTCTCCACTCCGGCCGGCACGCCCAACGGCGTCCGCATCGACAAGATGCGCGACGACCTGGCGATCGAGCTCGGCGGCACGCCCACCGTCACGGCGATCGGCAACTTCTCCGCTCCCGCGGTCTCGGCGACGGTCGGCACCGACCAGAGCGCCTGGGTGCGCCAGCAGCTCCGGGCGGACCGCACGTCGCCGCAGGCGTTCGACGTCAACGTCGCCGGCGGCACCGCGGCCGGCGTCAAGGCCGACGGCGGACTGCTCGCCGCCAGCGGCCCGGCGGGCACGGTGGCCATCGCCCTCAATCACATGCACCGTTACGAGCCGCAGGCCCTCCGCCTGCTCCCGGGCGGCCACCTCGCCATCGACGCGGTGGACGACAAGGCCTGGCTCGCCAATCACCAGGGGCTGTTCGCCACCCTGGCGGTGACGGCGGTCGCCGGCACCCCCTCGCGCGACGAGCTCAAGCGCACCACCTGGGCGCCGCTCAACCGGCCGCTCCGCGCCTGGCCGGAGGCGCAGTGGTTCGCCTCCTCGGACGCCCTGGACGACTTCCCGGTCGGCCCGTTGCCGGCGGAGCTCGCCGGCTATGACACGGCGGTCGCCAACACCCTCTCGCGGACAGTGAGCAAGATCGACCAGCTCGGCATCAACGGCATGATGACGTTCGGCGTCTACCCCCGCTACTGGGGCAAGGACGGCGACGACGGCGAGCTCGCCTGCGGCGCCGGCTCGGACCCGACGCCGAACGAGCACTGGGACGACCTCTTCTGGTGCGGCTCCTGGACGGACTACCACAACACGACCAGCACGTCCCAGATCTGGGCGATGCGGACGGGAGCGGTCGAGTGGCTCGACGAGCTCGGCTTCCCCGCCGCCCTGCGCACGCTCCACACCCAGATCATGCAGTGCAGCCCGACCGAGAGGTGGTTCTACTGCGGCCAGTCCCCCACCGGCTACGGCGCCTACCGCAGCGACTTCAACAGCTCCCATGCCTATTTCGAGAACCTCTTCCTCTATTACTGGCTGACCGGCGACCAGACGGTGATCGACATCGTGCAGCGGGGCGCCGACAGCTTCCGCCGCTGGGAGTGCCCGACGCGCGGCCCCAACCCGGTGCTGATCCCGAACGGCCCGGACGGCCCGGCGTGCCCGGCGGACTACCCGGTCAACAACCCGGACGCTACGCTCACCGGCCGCGTCGGCCAGCAGTGGCAGAACGTCTTCCGCTTCATGGGTCTGGCGAGCAACGACGCCAGCTTCCTGGAAGACTTCCGGCTGAACTTCGCGCGCTCGATCACCCAGCAGTACACGGCGGTGGTCCGCAACGGCGTCACCTACGGATTCTGGGGCGGCCCCGACCTGATGACCGCGGCGGGGGACAATTCCCCCCACTACACCGACTCGCAGTGGACGATCGGCATGTACGACATGCACTACCTGAACCGCTATCAGCGGGACAGCGGGGACGCCTCACTCGGCATGCCGGCCATGAGGCCGAGCCAGGTGATCGCGTCGATCGCCCGCACCTATAAGGACATCGAGCCGATGGTCCTCGGCGACGGTACGGTCTCCGGCCTGTGGGCGCGCCTGCTCAAGTACTCCTGGACCGGCCCCCGCATCGGCGGCACCCTGGTCTCGGTGGTGGAGTCCGACCGCGAGCTCTACAACCCGGAGAAGACCGGCGCCGCCGAGGTGATGATCCGCGCCGGCCAGGAGCAGGGGGATCCCGCCCTGGTCGACTATGGCCGTCAACTGACCGTGTTCATGATTGGTGCGGCGATCGGCGAGCAGGCGCCTCTCGGCAAGCTGATGGGGCAGGACCTGACCCGTCTCCACCCGGCGGTGGCGCTGCTCGCCAACGGCGGCGGCACCACGCTCCCCCCGCCTCCGCCCCCGCCTCCGCCGCCGCCCGGTCCGACCGCCCCGGCGGCGCCGAGCGCTCTCACGGCGCAGGCGGCCTCGATCTCCACGATCGACCTCGCCTGGCAGGACAACTCGAGCGATGAGACCTCCTTCCGGGTCGAACGGCTCGTGAACGGCGCCTATCAGGAGGTCCAGGTCCTGGCCGCCGGCACCACCCGGCTCCAGATCGGCGGCCTCACCGCCGCGACGTCCTACGGCTTCCGGGTACGGGCGGCCAACGACGCCGGCAGTTCCGCCTACAGCAACACGGCGAGCGCCACTACACAAACGCCCCCGCCGCCGCCGCCCCCCCCCGCGCCGACGCCGGCAGCCCCCACGTCTCTCACGGCGCAGACGGCCTCGAACACGGCGATCAGCCTCGCCTGGCAGGACAACGCGACCAACGAGACCTCTTTCCGGGTCGAGCAGCTCGTCGGCACGGGCTATCAGGAGGTGCAGGTCCTCACCGCCGGCACCACCCGGGTCCAGATCACCGGCCTGTCTTCGGGGACCGCCTACACCTTCCGGGTGCGGGCCGCCAACACCGCCGGCTACTCGGGGTACAGCAACATCGCCAGCGCGATCACGACGGCGTCCACCCCGCCGCCGTCCACCGTCCCGGGCGCCCCGAGCAGCCTCACCGGCTCGGCGACGGGCCCCGGCGAGGTGGTGCTCAACTGGATCGACAACGCGACCAACGAGACGGCCTTCCGGGTGGAGCGCTCGATCAACGGCGCCTTCCAGGAGGTGGCGACGGTGGGCGCCAATATCACCACGGCCCGCGTCTCCGGCCTCCCTGCCGGTTCGGGCCAATACTTCCGGGTGCGGGCCAGCACCGCCGCCCGGGTTTCCGCCTACAGCAACACGGTGTACGTAATCACGCCCTCCCCTTCCACGACGGCGCCGGCAGCTCCGGCAGGGCTCACTGCCAGAGCCATTTCGTCCACCGCGATCCAGCTCACCTGGAGCGACGCCTCGGCCAACGAGACCTCCTTCCGGATCGAGCGGCAGGTCGGCTCCTCCTACCAGGAGGTTCTCGCCGTCGGCGCGAACGTCACCTCGGCACAGATCGGCGGCCTCGCTCCGGCGACCGGCTACACCTTCCGGGTGCGGTCGGCCAACTCGGCCGGCTCCTCCGCTTACAGCAACATCTCCTCTGCCTTCACCGCCGGGCCGGCGCCCCAAATCACCCTCGTTGCGCCCCAGATCACCTCGGCCTCGGGGCTCGGCGGCGGCGTGGTCCGGGTCAACTGGCTCGACCGGTCCTCGACCGAAACCCAGTTCGTGATCGAGAAGCTGGTCAACGGCGTCTACCAGACGGCAGTGACCGTGGGCGCGAACGTGATCAGTGCCAAGGTCACGGGGCTGCGGCCCGGCGCCGTCGCTACCTTCCGCGTCAAGGCGGTCGACGCCCGCGGACAGGCGGCCTACAGTAACGGGATGGGCGTGACCGTACGCTGATCTCGCGGTACGGAGTTGCGAGCGGCCGGGCCTTCGGGTCCGGCCGTTTTCGTTTTGTCTGGGGAAAATGCCCGGCACGTATCTCGCAGCGACCCGTACCATGCCCCGCCTTGGCGTCCTGGCGCTCCTCGGCCTCACCCTGGCCTGCTCCCAGGCGGAGCCCGAGGAACGCGCGCGCCCGGATTCCGACCGCGCCTATCTCGAATACATCCGCCAGGCCCCCGAGCTCCGCCCGGTCCGGAAAGTCGCCGCCCACCGCTGGAACACCTGGCTCTACATGCCCTGGCGCTATCGCTGGGCGATCGGCACCGGGGAGGCGGGGGGGAAGTTCTGCCGCGACTTCGGCATCAACGGCGGGATGACCGATCACGGTGAGGGGCCGCTCGCCTGGCTCGAACGCTGGAATCTCCGCTTCTACAACGACCACACGGCGGGCAAGGGGGACCTCTACCTGGAGCCCGGCGGCCTCGACGCCCGCCTGCGGGACCCCCGCGCCGTCCGCCCCCGGCCGCTCGACCCGGCCCTGACCGGCCGGCTGGAGGAGACGATCGCGGCGCGGGTGCGCGAGATCCGGAAGAGCCCGCTGCGGGTCGCCTACGCCCTCGACGACGAAGTCTCCTGGGGGTCGTTCTCCCGCCCCGCCGTCTGGCGGATCAACGGCGACGACGCGGCCTACGAGCGCTGGCTCAAAAACTACTACGGCGGCGCCGCGCCCGCCGCCCGCTGGGTCTCGCCGACGGACCTCCTCCCCCAGCTCGGCCGCCCCCTGCGCGAGATCGACCTCTCGCCGCTGCTCGACCGGATGACTTACAACGACTCCGTCTGGGCGAATCTCCTGGGCGGGCTCGTCGAGCGCTGCCACGCCGAAGATCCGGAGACCCCATGCGGCATCGTCGGCGCCCAGGGTCCGGGGCTCTGGGGGGGCTTCGACTACGCCAAGCTGGCGAAGAAGGTCCGGTTCATCGAAGCCTACGACCTCGGATCGTCCCACGAAATCCTCCGCTCCTTCGACCGCGACAACGAGGTGCCGCGGGTGACCACCCACTTCCACGACGACCAGAGGGGACCGGGCAACGACGTCTGGCTCGCCTGGCACTACTTCGCCCACGGCGACCGCGGCATGATCGCCTGGGTCGACGAGAGCTGGTTCGCGGCGGGTCGCCCCCGCCCCTGGCTCGAGCGGTTCCGTCCGGCCTTGCGCGAGCTGGGGCAGGTCCAGGGCCCCAAGCTGGCCGGCGCGCGGTCGCTCCACGACGGGATCGCCATCTACTACTCCCACCCCTCGATCCAGGTCTCCTGGATGCTCGACGCCGAGGCCCACGGCAAGACCTGGCCCAACCGCAACGACGACTTCCGGCTCGGCACCTCCCACAACGTGCGGCGGGCCTGGGAGACCATGCTCGCCGATGCCGGGCTGCGCTACGACTTTCTCGCCTATGACGAGGTGGTCCGCAACGGCGTGCCGGCCGAGTACAAGGTGCTGATCCTCCCCGCCTGCTACGCGCTCTCCGATGTCGAGGCGCGGCGGATCGCGGATTTCGCCCGCGCGGGGGGCACGGTGATCGCGGATTTCGCCTGTGGCCTCTTCGATCCCCACGGCCGCGGGCGGGAGCGCGGCGCGCTCGACGGCCTGTTCGGCGTCGCGCACGACGGGGGCGAGACGCGCGCCGACCTCTTCGCCGGCCGCCTGTGGGTGGAGACCGATCAGGACGCCGGCTACTCCTTCCACCGCTGGCGCGAGCTCTTCGGCACCCTGCAGCCCAGGCTGGCCCGCGGCTACGCCGTCGCCGAGCGCAGGCTGCCGGTGGGCACCGAGCGGCCGGCGGGGAGGGGCCGGGCCGTCTACCTCAACCTCTCGCCGCAGCGCTACCTCCTGGAGCGCGAGGAGGGGAGGGGGGACGAGGAGCGCCGGCGCCCCTTTCTCGACGCCGTCCGCCGGGCGGGGATCGCCCCCTGGATCAGGGTGGCGAGCGGCGGCGGCAGGCCGCTCCCTCTCGAAGCGACCTATTGGTCAAAAGGGGAACGCACGTTCGTCTTTGTCGTGCAAAACATTCCCATCGCCAGCCGTTCCACCGGGGGCGGCGGGGCCGTCGGCCTGACGGCGGGGGAGGTCCCGGTCGAAGTCCGCCTGACCGCCCCGATCCAGGGAGTCCGCGATGAGCGCATGGGCCGCAAGCTCCCGGACGGCGATCATTTCTCCTTCCGGATCGACGCCACGGAGGCGGTGCTCTTCAGCTTCGCGGGTCTGCCGCCCCGGAGCCATGGCACGTCTCCTGCACACCGCGTCCCCACGGCAGAGCTGCATCCTTAACAGGATTTCAATCAGTAGTGCGTGGATCTGGAGATCATTGATGACAAAGGTCGTCTACATCATGGGTCATGGCTATTCGGGCTCGACCTTGCTGACGTTCCTGCTGGGTACCCACCCGCAGATCGCGACGATAGGCGAGCTTGGAATCGCGCAACAGGCCAAGGAGTCGACGGCTCCGGAGGAGTATCTCTGCTCCTGCCACTCGCCAGTCCGCGACTGCGACTTCTGGCAGCGCGTCTCCAGGGAGATGGCCGAGCGCGGCCACCCGTTCGATATCTGGGACGCCGAGCTCGACTTCCGGGCCCGCGACGGCGTCCTGGCCGACGTGCTGCTGCGCGCCGTGCAGCGCGGTCCGGTCCTGGAAGCGGCCCGCAGCGCCGGCCTGAGCGTCGTCCCCGGCGCCCGCCGCGAGCGGGACCGCATCATCTCCCGGATCGGCTCGCTGGCCGACATCGTCGCCGGGATCAAGGGGTGCAACGTCTTTCTCGACAGCTCCAAACGTCCCGAGCGGGCGACGCTCATGCAACGTTCGGGCGCTTTCGACATGCGGGTGATCCACCTGGTACGCGACGGGCGGGCGGTCTCCTGGTCGTCGATGAAGCACCTCGACCTCTCCCCCGAGGACGCCGCGCGCTCCTGGCTCGCCGATAACCAGGGCTCCGAGCACGCCCGCCGCTACTTCCCGTCCGAGCGCTGGATGACGCTGCGGTACGAGGATCTCTGCGCGAATCCCGACGCCACGCTCGCCCGGCTCCACGGCTTTATCGGGGTCCCTTCCACCAACGGGTACCACAAATTCCGGGCGATCGATCATCACATCATCGGCAACCAGATGCGCCTCGCCTCCACCTCCGAGATCCGTCTCGACGAGAGCTGGAAGCAGGCGCTCAATCCCGAGCAGATGAACACCATCGATCAGCTCGTCGCTCCCGTGAACCGGAGATATGGCTATGGAACTCTCTGAAATCGAGACGCTGCGGCCCGCCTTGCGTAACACCGACGGCGGGCCGCGCCCTCACCCCGCCGCCCAGATCCATTCCGATTCGCAGCCGCGGCCGCGGGGCGCGGAACGGGGCCCCCTCCGCGTCGCCCTCGTCGGCACCGGGTACGTGGCGCAGTTCCACCGCGACATCCTCGCCGAGACCCCGGGTGTCGAGCTGGTGGCGGTGTGCGACACGGACCTCGAGCGGGCTCGCACCGCCGCCCGCCACTGGGGAGTGGCGGTCGCCGTCGGCTCGGTCGCCGAGCTCGCCGGCTGGCGGATCGATATCGCCCACGTCCTGGTGCCGCCGGACCTCCACGTCAAGGTAACCCGGGAGCTGCTGGAGATGGGGATCGGCGTCCTGGTCGAGAAGCCGGTGGCGCTCGCCAGCGTCGACGCGCGGGAGTTGCAGGCCCTGGCCGATCGCCTGAACCTCCCCCTGGGAGTGAATCACAACAACGTCTGGCACCCCGCCTTCGCCCGCCTGCTCGACCATGTGCGGGCCGGGCGGGTGGGCCGGGTCGAGCACGTGCGGATCTGCCTCTCGGTGCCGCTCGCGCAGCTCGACGCCGGGGACTTCTCGCACTGGATGTTCCGCTCTCCCGAGAACATCGTCTTCGAGCAGGCGCCGCACCCGCTCTCGCAGCTCCATGCCCTGATCGGTGCCGTCCGGGAGGCGAAGACCACCATCCTGGGCACGCGCGAGCTCCATCCGGGGCAGATGTTCCACGACCGCTGGCTGGTGGCGGCCCGCGGCGACCGCGGGACGGCCGAGATCTACCTCGCCTTCGGCCAGGGGTTCACCCGCTGGACCCTGGAGGTGCTGGGCTCGGACGGCTCGGCCGAGGCCGACCTCGGCCACAACCTCTTCTCCGAGGAGGAGAAGACCCCCTGGCTCGAGTTCTGGAACAGCTTCCTGGCGGGGTGGCGCCGCTCGCGCGCCCTCTCCCGGGGGGCGGCGGCCGGGGTCGTCAGCTATGCCCGCTTCACCCTCGGGCTGGGCCGCCGGATGGACCCCTACTTCGCCGGCATGCGCGGCTCGGTCCAGGCCTTCTACGACGCCCTGCGCGCCGGCCGCCCGCTGCCCGTCGACGGCGCCCAGGCGGCCGAGGTGCTCGACTGGTGCGAGGCGATCGCCGCCGAGGCCGTCCAGAGCCAGGCGGCGAAGCCGGCGCCGGCGAGCCTTCCCGAGCCCGGCCCGGTCCGGCCGGACGAGGTGGTGGTGCTCGGCGGCACCGGCTTCATCGGCCGCCGCGTGGTGGCGCAACTGATCGAACGCGGGCTGCCGGTGACCGCCGTGGTGCGCCGCGCCCACAGCCTCCCCTCCGCGGTCACCGAGGCGGCGCGGGACGGCCGCCTGCGCCTGCTGCCCGGACGCCTGGAGGACGGCGAGGCGCTCGCCCGCGCTCTCCAGGGAGCCAAGACGGTGATCCACCTCGCCACCGGCAACGGCGACTCCTGGGAGAAGATCGAGCGCTCGATGATCCAGGGCTCGGTCGACGTGGCCGAGGCCGCTCTGGCCGCCGGTGTCGAGCGCTTCGTCTACGTCTCCTCGATCGCCGCCCTCTACGCCGGCCCCGACTGCGGCACGCCGGTGCTCGAGGACTCGATCCAGACCGATCCCCAGCCCGCCGGGCGCGAGCTCTACAGCCGCGGCAAGATGGAGGCCGAGCGCCGGCTGCTCGACCTCCACCGCCAGCGCGGCCTGCCGCTGGTCATCGTCCGCCCCGGCGTGGTGCTCGGCGAGGGAACGCCGCTCCAGCACAGCGGCCTCGGCTTCTGGGCGCGCGACAACCATTGCATCGGCTGGGGGCTCGGCGACCATCCTCTGCCGGTGGTGGACGTGGACGACGTCGCCGACGCGCTCGTCCGCCTCGCCCTGCACGACGGTCACGACCTCGACGGCCAGGCGCTCAACCTAGCCTCGCAGGCGCCGCTCTCCGCCCGCGAGATCGTGGCGGAGATGCGCCAGGCGACCGGGCGCGATCTCCATTTCCATCCGCGCCCCCTCTGGCTCAGCCAGACCATGGAGATCGGCAAGTGGCTCGTCAAGAAGGCCGGCCGCCGGCCGGGGGTGACCTTCCCCTCCTACCGGGACCTGAAGACCCGGTCGCTGGCGCCGAAGTTCAGCTCCCGCCTCGCGCGCGAGGTCCTGGGCTGGCAGCCGGTGGAGGACCGCGAGGAGTTTCTGAACCGGACGGTTCGGATTCATGCGAACCCTCACCCCTGACCCCTCTCCCGTCCCCTCCCACCCTCCCTCTCCGGGAGAGGGGAACACAGCGCTGAAACTCCCGTCTTTTCTCCCTCTTCTCCCGGTGCGGGAGGGGGGAGGGGACGGGAGAAGAGGGCCGGGGTGATGAGGGCCCCCCACCTTCTCCACGTCTTCTCCAACTTCGTCCCCACCGGGCCGGAGCTGCGCACCGTTGCCCTGATCGGCGCCTTCGGCGGCGAGTTCCGGCATTCGATCCTCTCGATGGACGGCCGCACCAGCGCCGCCGAGCGCCTGCCGGCCGGCGTCGAGGTGAGGCTGCTGCCGAGCCCGCCGCGGGCCGGCTCGCTCGCCACCGCCGGGCGGCTCCGCCGCCTGCTGGCCGAGCAGAAGCCCGATCTCGTCCTCACCTACAACTGGGGGGCGTTCGACATGCTGCTCGCCGCCCGCAGCGCCGGCTTCCGGCGGCTGGTCCATCACGAGGAGGGATTCAACGAGGATGAGGCGGAGAGCTTCAAGCTGCGCCGCGTCCTCGCCCGCCGCCTCGCGCTGCCGGGCGCCCACCGGCTGGTCGTCCCCTCGCAACGCCTGCAGGGGATCGCCGCCACCCTCTGGAAGCTCCCGGCCGACAAAATCCGGCTGATCCCCAACGGCATCCCGCTCGACCGCTTCCTTCCAGGCAGCGACACGGGCTTGCGCGCCCGGCTCGGTATTCCCGAAGGCGCGACGGTGGCCGGGGCGGTGGGGAGCCTGCGGGCGGTGAAGAACTTCGCCCGCCTGCTCGAGGCCTGCGCCGCGGCTCCGGGCGTCCACGTGCTGGTGGTGGGCGATGGCGAGGACCGGCCCGCCCTGGAGAGCCGGGCGGCGGCGCCCGATCTCGCCGGCCGCGTCCACTTCGCCGGCTATCAGGCCGACCCCGCGCCGTTCTACCGGGCGATGGACCTCTTCGCCCTCTCCTCCGACAGCGAGCAGATGCCGCTCTGTCTCGTCGAGGCCATGGCTTCCGGGCTGCCGGTCGCCGCCACCGACGTGGGAGACGTCCGCGCCATGCT
>JBDSHF010000477.1:0-2713 GCA_039918595.1 Thermoanaerobaculia bacterium | reverse complement strand
GCCCTGCGGGGTCTGCGGGTGGAGGTCGTCGAGCGGCTGCCGCACGGCGCCGAGGCCTCGCTGGCGGCCGCCGGCATGCTCTCTCCGCTCGGCGAGTCGAGCGTTCCCGGCCCCTTCCTGGACGCCTGCCGCGCCTCCCGCGATCTCTGGGGCCCCTGGGTCGCGGCCCTGGAGGCGGAGACCGGCCTCTCGGTCGATTACGACACCAGCGGCTGCCTGCTGGTGGCGCTCGACGAGGAGGACGAGGCCGGGATCGAACACGCCATCCGCGCCGCGCGCGAGCTGGACGAACGGATCGACGAGGTGGAGATCCCCGCCCTGCGCCACTGGGTGCCGGACATCGCTCCCGGCGTCCGCCGCGCCGTTCATCTGCCGGACGAGCACAGGGTCGACAACGTCCAACTCTGTGCGGTGCTCGCTCAAAGTCTGCACAAGCTCGGGGTGACGATCCATTACGGCAGCGAGGTCCAGCACGTGGAGCGCCGCGAGCCCGAGGGGACGGTGCTGGTCCACGGCAATCACTGGCGCAAGGAGGCCCGGCTTCTCGTGCTCGCCGCCGGCGCCTGGAGCGGCCTGATCCCGGAGCTCCCCTCCCTCCCGGTGCGCCCGGTGCGCGGCCAGATGCTGCTGCTGGGCGGGGTCGAGTGGCCGTGGGGCGGCAGCGTGCGGCAGGGAGAGTTTTATGCCGTGCGGCGCGGCGCCACCGGTCTGCTGGTCGGCGCCACCGTCGAGGAGGCCGGTTTCGACAAGCACACCACGGTCGAGGGGATCGAGGATCTCCTCGCCTTCGCCCGCCGGCTGCTGCCGGGGATCGGCCACATCCGGCTCGAGGCCGTCTGGGCGGGCCTGCGGCCCGGCACTCCCGACGACCTGCCAATCCTCGGCCGGCTCCCGGGGTGGCCGACGATTGCCGCCACGGGCCATTTTCGCAACGGCATCCTGCTCGCCCCCTGGACGGCGCGGCAAGTGGCGCGTCTGGCACTTATAGAGAAGGAAGAGGAGATCGCCGCGTTCTCACCCCAGCGTTTCTCGAGCCGCTCCTGAGGATATAATCCACCCCTCAGAGGGGCTGCAACCGCTCACACGGCCGCCAAAAGGAGGGGCCTGGAATGACCCACATCATCACTGAACCTTGCATTGGAGTGAAGGATACGGCCTGCGTGGACGTTTGCCCGGTGGATTGCATCTACGGCAAGAACGAGGACTGGGAGATGCTCTACATCCACCCGGAGGAGTGCATCGACTGCGGCCTCTGCGTCGACGCCTGCCCGGTCGAGGCGATCTACCCGATGGAAGAGGTCCCCGACAAGTGGAAGGCGTTCATCGCCAAGAACTACGAGCGGTTCAACATGACCCCTCCCTGAGCCAGGCTCCTCCACCTCCGGGCTCCTGAAAGGCGCGGCTACGGCCGCGCCTTTTGTCGTTTCAGAGGGAATGGATAATTCCTCCGCATCGTTCTACAATGTGAGTACCAGCCACTCAAACTGCTGTTGGCAGACTCAAGTTTGATGCCCGAGGAGACGATCGATTGGACTACAAGGACTATTACGCGACGCTGGGAGTCAAGAAGGACGCGTCCCAGGACGACATCCAGAAGTCGTACCGGAAGCTGGCGCGCAAGTTCCATCCGGACGTCAACAAGGACCCGCAGGCCGAGGTCAAGTTCAAGGAGATCGGCGAGGCCTACGAGGTCCTGAAGGACCCGGACAAGCGCAAGCGGTATGACCAGCTCGGGTCGAACTGGAATCGGAGCGGTCCTCCCCCGGGCTACGGTTTCGGCCAGGGGGCGGGCGGCTTCGACTTCAGCGACTTCCAGGGCGCCGGCGGCGGCGCCGGGTTCAGCGACTTCTTCGAGATGCTCTTCGGGGAGCGCGGCCGGGGACGGCAGCGCGGTGCCCCGCCGGGCTTCGGAGGCCCCGGCGCCGGTTTCGGGGGAGGAGCCCAGGGCGGCGGCAACGCCGAGGCGTCGATCAGCCTCTCCGTCGAGGAGGCGGTGCGCGGCGGCTCGCGGGAGATCGCGATCTCCGATCCGAACACCGGCCAGCGCAAGACGCTCACCATCAAAATCCCGGAGGGGGTGAGGTCAGGGCAGAAGATCCGCTTGGCCGGCCAAGGCTCCGCCGGGTTCGGCGGAGGAACCGCGGGCGATCTCTTCCTGAAGATCGAAATCGCGCCCGACCCGCGCTACCGGATCGAGGGCTCGGACATCCTCACCCACGTGGAGATCCCGCCGGCGGTGGCGGTGCTCGGGGGCGAGGCGGACGTCGAGACCCCCACCGGGGCGGTGCGGGTGCGCATCCCGGCGCGCTCCTCCTCGGGCCGCAAGATCCGGCTGCGCGGGCGCGGGCTCGCGCAGTCCGGCGGCAGCAAGGGGGATCTCCTGGCGGAGATCCGGATCGTCGTTCCCGAGAATCTCACCGACCACGAGCTCGAGCTCTACCAGCAACTCGCGGAGGCGCGGGCCCCGCGGACCGAGGAAGTAGAGGTCTGATCCAAAGTCCAAGATCGAGGGAGCAAAATATATGGATATCAATCGAATGACGCAGAAGTCGCAGGAGGCGCTCCAGAGCGCCCAGACGAAAGCGCTTCGCTATGGGCATCAGGAGGTCGACGGGGAACATCTTCTCCTCGCTCTCCTGGAGCAGCCGGAGGGGCTGATCCCCCGCCTGCTCTCCCGCATGGAAGTGCCGGCCGAGGCGCTCAAGACCGAGGT
>JBDSHF010000476.1:0-7128 GCA_039918595.1 Thermoanaerobaculia bacterium | reverse complement strand
GGGAAGTAGTGATCCCAGACCTCGTGGACCGCCCGGTAGATCTCCAGGCGGAAGACCCCCGAGGCCTCGCCCGCGTGCTTCATCATCGTCGGCCAGGCGCCGAGCAGGATGTTGGCGTCCCAGCCGGAGATCCGCAGCCAGGCCAGGAGATGCTCCAGCGTGAGGTCGTCGTAAGGCTGTCCGAGGCTCACCTTGAGATCGAAGAAGTCGTCCGGCCCCCGGCGCTCGACGGCCTCGTCGAAAGCCAGCCGGGTCTCCACCGTGCCGCCCGGAGGCGTGCCGAGCAGGCCGGCGACCACGTTCAGGCTGGAGTGCAGATGGGCGGTGCAGAGCAACTCGCCCCCCTGATGGGCGAACCAGCGGCTCAGGGCGTGGTAATCGACCATCATCGAGAAGCTGCCGTGAACGGTCACTCCGGGCTCTCCCCGGCCGTCGATCAGCTCCTCGCGGCAATATCCCTTGTCCCCCGAGAGGAGCAGGAGCCGGCCGTCCGCGAGCTTCGCGAGGTGGCGCAGGCAGCGGATCGCGGCGAAGGGGAAGAGCAGGGTCGAATCCTTCAGGCGCTCCGCGTATTCCCGCAGGATGGCGTCGAGCTCCGGATCGCCGTAGTACTCGGCCGCCGCCGGACGCTCCTCCCAGGTGACCTCCACCCGCTGCAGGATCGTGGGATCGTCGAGGTCCTCCTCCTCGTCCGGAACGGTGAGGGTGGCGAGCATCTCGAAGAGCTGGCCACCGCGCGCCGCGAAGGCGTCCTGGGGGATGCCGTCGAAGACGTAGTTGGCGATCACCACCAGCGGATTGCGCAGCGTCTGGGGGGAGAGCACCACCCCGGAGCGTTCGAGCCGGATCTCCCCGGGTTCGGCGGCGTCGAAGCGCGCGAAGTCGAGGAGCCCCGCCTCGATCCAGGGCTGGAGCACGGAGTGGCCGCGCAGGGGTTCGAGGTTTTTCTCGGTGAAGTCGGTCAGCACATAGCGGATGGGCACGTGGCTCAGCGACGAGCGGTTGAGGAGATCGAGGAGCCGGTTGAAAAAATGGAATCCGAACCGTCCCGAGCCGCACCCGAGCTCCACGATGTAGACCGGATGGCGAAGGTCCAGAGGCGGAAAGGATTTCGGCTCCCGAGCTGTCCCCGTGCAGTCGCGCAGCCAGCCGAGCACCACCTTGGCGTAGGAGTCGGCGATCCAGCCGTTGCTGGTGATGTAGTGGGGGACGACCCCCGTGCTCCAGGCCTGGACGCCCTGGGAATCGAAGAAGTTACGTTGGAGGCGCCAGAGTAGGGACTCCGAGAGGCGCTTGCCTTGTTCCAGGATGTAAGAAGGGATCTCGGGATCGGGCATACTGGGCCGTAGCCCTCCGTGTGGCGGCGCGCGGTCATCATAGTGGATATGGACCGCCCGCAGGGCGGAATTTATCCAGCCTGGGGTGTTAACCCCAGGTAGGGAGTGTCGGCCCTGCGGGGCTTAAAGAATGGTGGTGGCCCGGTCCTGGGGTTGCCACCCCAGGCTGGATAAATTCCGCCCTGCGGGCGGGCGGTGCGGGCCTTGCATCCTTCCGCGGTGGCCCTTGCCGGGCCGGCTTTCCGGGAAGGAGCTCCCCATGTCCGTCAAGTTCCGTGGTTGCTGCTGTGGGATCCCCTTCGGCTGTGGCGTGCTGCTGATCGCGCTGCTCGCCGTGGCCTTATGGCGGTTCGTGATCCCCGGGGATCTCTGGCCCTCCGGAACGGGCAGGGCGATCGCCCTCGCCTTCCTGGCCGTTCCCGGCATCATCCTCCTGGTGAGGGCCGGGGGCCGGCGCCGCTGAAAGGCGTCGCCACCCCTCGTGGCCGAGGCGGCGCATCGTCGCCATGTTCTTCTCGTAGATCTCGGAAGCCTCCGGAAACGCCGCCACCGCGCGCTCGACGCTCGCCTCCCGCAGCAGGTGGAGGATGGGGTAGGGGGAGCGGTTGGTGTAATTCTCGATGTCGTCCGGCTTGGAGCCGGCGAACTGGTACTTCGGATGGAAGCTGGCGACCTGGATCACCCCTTCGAGCCCGAGATCGACGACCGCCGCGTCCGCGACGCCGAGGAAGTCGTTGTAGTCGAGGAAATCCCCGAGCACCCGCGGATGGATGATCAGCGTGGTATCGATCGCGCCCGGGTCCGCCGCCGCCAGCCCCCGGAGCTCGGCGATGAGGTCGGCCAGCAACGCCTCGGGGGTCTCCGCCTCGCTGACCATGTAGCGGATCTGATCCCGGACGTACACCGCCTTCGCGAACGGGCAGAGGTTGAGCCCGATGATCGCCTTTTCGAGCCAGAGCTTCGTGGCGGTGATGATGTCTTCGGCGGTGGTCATGCGTCTCAAGGCCCACGCCATCATAGCGGAGGGGTCCAGCCGGAGCCGGGTTAGAGGTCGTACCGGTTTCTGGTACGGTTCAAGTCATGCGAGAGATGTCAGCCCATGAATTCCGCAGCCATCTCCCGGCTCTCCCCGGAGGAGCAGGATGCGCTCGATCGTGTTTGAGGGCGATACCTGGGAGAATTACAAAGATCTGCGCCGGTCAGGGATTGCCATCAGCAGCGGCCTGCCCTCCGGCAGAGACGTCCCGCGGTCCCCGTGGCCTTCCCAGGGTGTCGTTCAGGACCTGGGAACGTCTCTACCGCCTTCGCCGTAGGGCTTCCTAGGCTTATATTCTCTGCTCCCCCGCGCTGTCCTTTGCGTCCTTGTCCTGCCGCCCGGCTTACGGGAAGAACCCGGCGTTGTACAGGTCGGTGAAATCGTTGCTGCCGGAGACGGTGGACAGGATCGGCAGGCCGAGGATCCGCTCCACGGACTTGACCAGGGAGCTGTGGGTATAGGAGACCGCTCCCGCGTAGTTGGCCTTGACGCCGGGGCCGACGACCAGGAAGGGCATCTTGGTCGTGGCGCTCCCCTCATCCCAGGTGATGAAGATGGTGCCGGCGTGGGTGGTGGCGTAGTTGATGATGCGGGGGAGCTGAGCTTTCAGCCAGTCGTCCCCGGAGCGGATCGAGTTGCTGTTCGGGCAGCCGGTCGCCCCGTGCATGTCGTTGCACAGGTTCGGGGTGATGAAGACGTAGCTCGCGATGTTGTTGGCCGCCAGGTCGGTCGCGAACGAGCTGTAGGCCTTGTGGTGCGCCACGCAGTAGGCGTTGGTCTTTGAGGGCGGGTTGCCGGAGACGTCCTTGAAGAAGATGAACGGGTCGTGCTTCGGCGCGTAGAAGCCGCTGCCGGCGATCGGGCAGGCGCCGGTCGTGGAGTTCAGCCCCTCCTGGTAGCTCATCCAGGTGACGCCGCTCGTCGCGTTCTTGATCTGCGTCGCCAAGTGGGCGGTGCTGCTCGTGCTGTTGGTGCTCGATGGGTTGTTGTCGGTGGTGAAGGTGTGGTCGGAGAAGGCGTTGGTCCCCGCCTCCATCCAGATGTAATGCGGCTCGCTGGCGAGCGACGGGAGCTCGTCGTTGAAGTTGGTGGAGCGGGCGTAGCTCGGGATCAGCGTGCCGTTGATGTACGGCGCGTCGGTCGTGTTGCCGTAGATCTGCGAGCCGTCGTGGTTCTCCATGGTGATCACGAATACGTGCTGGATGACGCCCGCCCGCGCCGCCGATACGGCGGACAGGCTGAGGGCGCACGCGGACAGGAGCGCGATACCATTCCGAGACCATCTCATCATTTGAGCTCCTTTAAGAAAGTTGCATGGGAGCATTATCTTAAGGGGTAAGCGGTGGATCCGGGCGTTTTTCGTATTAGCCTACGCCCCTGATGAACACCCCCGCCCTGCCTGCCCTCACCTCCCGCCCGGTCGCGGAGTGCACCGCCGCCGAGGTGGCGGCGGCGCTTGGCCGCGCGTTCGCCGGCTACATCGTCCCCCTCAACTTCACCGCCGAGGCCTACGAACGCCGGTTCCGCGCCGAGGATCTCGATCCCTACGTCAGCCGCGTCTATGAAAAGGAAGGCGCCCCCGCCGGCGTGATGCTGATCGCGCGGCGGGGGTGGAGCAGCCGCATCGCCGCCATGGGGCTCGCCCCCGAGCTGCGCGGCGGCGGCCTGGGACGGCGGGTGCTCGGGGAGACGATCGCGGAGGCCCGGGCGCGCGGCGAGCGGAGGATGGTGCTGGAGGTCATCGAGGGGAACGCGCCCGCGGTGGCCCTCTACACGAAGCTCGGCTTCCGGCCGCGCCGGCGGCTGGTCGGGTACCGGTGGGAGGTCCAGATTCCCGAGCCGTCGGACCCTCTCGAAGAGATCGATCCGCTGGAGCTCGCCCGCATCGTCGCCCGGGAGGGGGAGCCGGACCTGCCCTGGATGCTCACCGCCGAGACCCTCGCCGCCTTCGCGCCGCCGTCCCGGGCCTTCCGCCTCGAGGACCGGGCATTCGCCATGATCAGCGATCCGGCCGCGGAGAGGCTCGCCTTGACCGCCCTCGTCGTCGCCCGCGACCATCGCCGGCAGGGGTGGGGATCGCGCCTGCTGAGCGCCCTGTGCGAGACCTTCGCCGGCCGTCCGTGGGCGATCTCGCCGATCGTGCCGGAGGGGCTCGCCGACGGGTTCTTCACCCGGCTCGGCTGGGAGCGGCAGCCGCTCTGCCAGTGGGAGATGGTGCTCGACCTGGCCCGTGCCGCTCCGTAATCTCTTTCGTAATCTTCGACGCGCAGAATCACGCCATCATAGATTCCCCAATGTGACGGCCGGCTATACGCCGGCCGCTTTTTTGGCCTCGCTTCATTTCACCGGTCTTGGAGCGCACGCTGAAACTACTCGAATCGTCGCGCGTAATTTCTTCTGGCGGATGCGAGGGATTGCCCGCCTCGCGTTCGTCTATATCTGGTAGTGCGGGCCGTAAGGCAGGTCCAGGAGGATGTAGGGCATGCAGTTCACCGGGAAGCTGGAACCAACAGACGATTCGCAGAAAAAAGATCCTCTGCTAGCTCGTTCCTGTCCAGAAATAGGTCATTCCGGGAGGAATTTAGCGCGGCATTGAATAAATTACCGTATAACCTGGGAGGCGATGATGACTCCGCAGGGCGGAAATAACGCGGCCCCTAGGATCTTGGATTCCCTGCGGGCAAGCGAAGCTCACTCCGCTGCTGCCAGCGACCCAAACCTCACAGGCAAGTCGCTACGAGCTCAGATCAGTAGATGGCGGGCGAAGACCAAAAGGTTGAAGCTGAGGATCGAGCCCCAAACATAGCTCTGAAAGGATGACCAGGATTTCCAAGTGCAGCGATCCAACCCAAAGATCCGTTTCAAAAACGAGATGTTCCCTTCGATCCCGGCACGGAAATCCCGCAACCGCCTGAACACCCAGCTGCTTTTGACCATGTCGACGATCTCCAAACCCCGCCCCTTCGAGAACGCGACATCCTGCACCCCGGTGGCTTTGATCCCACTCAGGTTCATCTTGGAGGCAAAGCCGCCGTCGAATACGATCTGTCGGGGAGGGCGGGAGAAAATCTCGACTTGCCGATCCACCATCGTCTGGGCCAAGGTGGAGTCCGCGGGGTTGCCTTCCAGCACCTTGCAGTCGAGGATCATGGAGGACGCTCCACCCGTCAAGCAGATCTTGTGGCCATAAAGAGTTTCACGGTTGTCCTTGCGGATGATGTCGGTGTGCTCCTCAAAAATAGAGACGATCTTCTCGCCCGCCGGGACGCTCTGGCCCTCCAACACGCGGCGTTGGGTCTGGTCCATCACCCGTTGCGTCAAGGGAAGGAAGCGGTCGAGGCCGGCTGCGATCCCTTGGGCCGCAAGGGCTTCCCAGAAGCCCAAGCCCTTGAGAACCTCCGCATCGCGCAAAAGCTCGCGAATTTCTAGCCCGCGTCCGTAAACTTCGGCGGTGACCGCCAGCAAATCCCGGTAAGCTCGTTGCCGGTCCTCCGCTTTCTTGGCATTGAAAATCTCCTTGCGTCGCCGCTTCGCCCGCCGCGTCCGATTCCCGAAGATCACCTGGGTAGGGCCCAGCAAATCGCGGGCTCGACCCAGAAGGCGAGTGAGGACTCGCACGCAATCCCACAGCAGTTCGGAGTCCATCGGCTCATGAATATTGGACTCCACCACCGTGCAATCGGTGCGCACGGTCCGTCCGGTCTCCACCTTCGCCGCCTGTGCGGCACCGACGAACACACGATTGATCGCCTCCAGAGTGGCCGGCTGGAGGGCCTTGAGATTCGCGTTGAGCGACGATTTCGTCGGCACCTTGTCCGTGATACCCAAACGGCAGAAGGTGCGATAGCTGCGCGAGTCGGCGAGATGGAAGGCCAACTCCCGGTAGCTGAAGCCATTCATCTGCTTGACGACCAGAATCCGCAAAACTTGCTCGGCGCTGAGCCCTCCCACGCCGCAGTTGGCCCTCGGTGAGTCGCTTGCGGTCCGCAGATCTTGCAAGACCAGGTCCGCGACCGTAGGATTGTCGTCGAGCACGCCAGACATGGCCTTCAGCTCTTTAGCGTGGTCAAGATCGAGCCAGGTCTCACGCAGGCTGTACTGGGTTTTGCGAGCTTCGCGCATTCGGGCTGACCTCTCTTTCTGGCTAAGTTTTCTCGAATCAAAGGTTTGGCGACCCCGATTCTAGATACTCAGCCCAGAAAAAGACAGCCCGAATGCGTGTTTAACTCCTTCCTTTACAGCCACTTACAGACCCTAGGACAGGAACCAGCTAACAAACGCTGCGCTATCTACAAGAGGGATCTTTGAGAGCGGAATATCTGCGCCATCCTTGCCTGGTCGACAGTCAATGCCCCAAACTATTACCCCTCCTTCGGAATTGGCAAACCCTGAAAGAGCGCGTGCGAGGTTTTCTCGGTCCTTCTGGTTTAGGCGGCCTCCCGCCCCCTCATCTGCAGAGCGCTTAAAATCCAGAAACAGCTCTTCCGACTTACGAGTATAAATCAACTCATCAATAGCCTTTTCACCCTCTGCCGAGAGCCAATCAAATATGAATGCAGCTCTGTTCATTTGAGCTTGCAACTTAATCCGGACGTCATCGCCGCACAGAACGTCATAGTCCCAGAGTTGAGGAAGGCGCGGGCGTCAGGCCGCTTCATAGAGGACCTTGCGGGAGCGCTCGATGGATTCCCGGCGATAGGGGTTCTCGATCGGCTCCGCCTCCAGGAGATCGATGCGCCGCCCGAACAGGCGCTG
>JBDSHF010000475.1:0-4676 GCA_039918595.1 Thermoanaerobaculia bacterium | reverse complement strand
ACGCCGACCACAGCGGCGTCAACTTCAGCATCCGGCACTTCGTCTCCAACGTCTCGGGGCGCTTCCGGGACTTCGACGGCGTCATCAAGTACGACAAGCAGAACCCGGCGGCGAGCAGCGTCGAGTTTACCGTGCGGGCGGCGTCGATCGACACCGCCAACAATGACCGCGACGAGGATCTGCGGTCCAAGAAGTTCTTCGAGACCGACAAGTACCCGACCCTGACCTTCACCAGCGCCAAGGTGGTCCCCAAGGACGCCAATACCCTGGAGGTGACGGGCAACCTGACGATGCACGGGGTCAGCCGGCCGATCACCTTTCCGGTGCAGGTCCTGGGCACGATGGCGGCTCCGCGCGGCGAGAAGGCCGGCTTCGAGGCCACCTTCACCGTCGACCGCAAGGAGTATGGGATCACCTGGAACAACGTCCTCGACTCCGGCCCCATGCTCGGCGACGCCGTGAAGATCCATATCGACATCGAGGCCAGCAGTGTGGGGGAGCGGATGGGGAAGTAGGGGGATACCCGGTCAAGGGTGGCGGTCGGGCGACGCGGCTGGCGAGGCGCGGCCTTATAATGCCTGCCGTAATATTGTAAACAGGAGAGGATGGCAGCGTGTCTGAGCTTTGTAATGTTCAGAAGAGCGCCACGCGGCCAAGCCAGAAGCGCGGAAGACTTTGATCTTCTGATCTGGAAAACTCCTGAGGGATATCGGGCCAGGGTCGAAGAGCCCGAGAGCGGCAGGGAAGCCCACTCCAATTTTTCTTGTCCGTTCTCGGCGGAGGATCTCGAAAGGGCGTTCGGGGCGGGAGAGTCCTGCCGAGACCTGCGATTATCCCGGCCCGAGGCCGGCGATTTCGCGTTGAAAGCAGGACGTGCCCTGTTCGAGGCTGTTTTCGTCAAGGAGGTCCTGGTCTCCTGGCGCACGGGACTGCGCAAGGCGGAACAGTCGGGAAGGGATCTCCGGCTCCGTCTGCACCTGGATTCTCCCGAGCTCTGGGATTGGCCCTGGGAGTTTCTCAACGATCCCATGCACGGATTCCTGTCCACCTTTCCCACGACGCTCGTCGTTCGCTATATAGAGATGTCGGAGCGCATCCGACCCCTCCGGGTGAGGCCACCGATCAGGGTGCTCGTGGTAGCTGCCTGTCCGGCCAGGTTCAGCCTCATTTCCATAAAAGATGAGCTCGCGGATCTGGAACGCTCTCTAGCGGAGTTGAAGCATGTCGAGCTCGATCGGCTGGAGGGGGCAACCCTGGATGGATTGCGCCGGAAGCTCCAGGAGCAGACCTTTCACATCCTCCACTTCATCGGCCATGGCACGTTCGACGCGAGCCGGGGGGGAGGAGTGGTACTGCTCGAGCGCGAGGATGGCGGAGCGGACCCTCTTGGAGCGCAAGATCTGAGCGTTCTTCTGAAAGCCCAACCACAACTCCGGCTCGTGGTCCTGAACATCTGCCAGGGCGGGAAAGGGGATGACTCCGATCCCTTCGCGGGAGTGGCGCAGAGCCTTGTCAAGGGGCGCATACCCGCAGTGGTAGCGATGCGGTCCGCGGTGACGGATCGCGCGGCGGTCCTCTTCTCTCGGCATTTCTACGATTCCCTCTCTCGCCGGGAGCCCGTCGACCGGGCGGTCTCCAAGGCGCGTCACGCGATGTTTCGTCAGGATTCCGCGGAATGGGGGAGCCCCGTCCTGGCCATGCGGTCCCCGGACGGCCGTCTTTTCGATCTCTTCTGGTGGGAAATCCTGTGGGATCGAGTGGAACGGATCGCGATCGAATGGAGACGCTGGCTGGTCGCTCTCCTTCTGCTGTTCCTCCTGGCCCTGGCCTTCCGTTTTTGGGGAAGGCGCTGGTTCGATCCCAATCTGGTCTTTGCGTTACGTAATCCTCCAGAATGCTCCTCGCCTCCAGGCCTTTCGATCGCCTTTGTCAAGGTGACTCCTGATACACCTCTGCGGCCTTTTTGTATCGGTCGCTTCGAGGTCACCCAGCACCTTTGGACGAAGGTCATGGGGGGAAAGCTCCCGACCCGGCGGCATGGGGGTGGGCTGCCGGTGGTGAGGATCTCCTGGGAGGAGACGGCACCCTTTTTCGCGAGCCTGGAAAAGCGTGATCCTGGCGGCCGATTCCGGCTGCCAATTGGAGCGGAATGGGAGTTTGCGGCACGGGCCGGAGAGAAGAGTCCGCCCGAAGCTTCTTCCTGGACCGCGAATTGTTCGAACAAGGAGGAGAACGATGGTTATGAGGCGACGGCCCCAGTGGGCTTATACCCCCCCAATGACCTGGGTCTCTTCGACACGTTGGGCAACGTCGCGGAATGGGTGGATGACGGAACTGGAACGAAGAAGGTTCGCCGCGGAGGAAGCTATGGGAACGCTCTGAGGAACTGTTCCGTGACCTATCAGTCCTTCGCGAAATTGGACGCGCGCTATCCAGATACCGGCTTCCGCGTCGTCCGAGAGACTCGGTGAAGTAAGACGACGAATCCTTCCGCCGGGATTTGACCCAGGGCGATGCCCTGGGCTTAAGAAGGGCGGCCCGTTGGGCCTTTCGGAGAGTCCGCCCGTCAGGGAATGCCTACTTCTTGAGGGGGAATGCTCCGTTCCCCGGAAAGAAATCGCCATTCCCCGTTCCCTCGGTCGCTCGTTCTCTCTCCGTTATCGCATTCCCCGCGCAAATCACACCATTCCCCGCACACAACGGTTTGCGAAGCCTGGGGAATGCGGCTCGTCGTTCAGAACGAGCCCTGTTCAGGGGCGGAGCCGGCCGTTCGCCGCGGGGAATGCCGCACGAGCTCCGGGGAATGCCGCGCGTCGCAGGGGGAATGAGGGTTCTTTGCCGCTGGATGCGTCATTCCCCGCGGGGAATGGATCGATCGCCGCGAGACGGCCGGCGTTCCCCAGGAACGTGATTCCTTTCCCCCTGGGGAACGCTGCAATCTGCCGAGGGAATGCCGCGCTACTTTCCCTTCCGGTTGACCTCGGCCAGCGACTTCGTGCGCGCCGCCTCGAACTCGTCGCCGGCATTCCAGGTGGGCATTTGCGAATGAGTCGCCACCACGAGGCCGGTGTAGAAGCCGAGCTGGGCGTCCTCGATCATGCCGTCATAATTCCACTTCGGATCGAATTCGTCGCTCGGCTGATGATAGCGGTGCTGCTCGTACTCGTTCGCCTGCTCCTTGCCCCAGCCGGCCGGCTTGCCGATGTAGTCGGTGCCCCCTTCCGGATGGATCGCGGGAACTCCCACCTTGGCGAAGCTGAACTGGTCGGAACGGTAGAAGAAGCCGCGGTCGGGGAACTGGTCGCCCACCAGCTTGCGACCCTGGCGGGCGGCGACGGCTCGCACGATCGTGTCGAGCGAGGACTTGCCGAGGCCGATCTGGGTCACGTCGCGCGTGCGGCCGAGGACGTTGCCGCCGTCGAAGTTGAGGTTCGCCGCGATCCGGCCGGCCGGCACCGGCGGGTGGGTCGCCAGATACTGCGAGCCCAGCAGGCCCTGCTCCTCGGCCGCCACGAAGGCGATCAGGATCGAGCGGCGCGGGTGCTGCGGCAGCGTGGCGAAGGCCTTGGCGATCGCCAGCACCTCGGCGCAGCCGGAGGCGTTGTCCACGGCGCCGTTGTAGATCTTGTCGCCGCGCTTGTCCGGCTGGCCGACCCCGAGATGGTCGTGGTGGGCGGTGTAGACCACCACCTCATTTTTGAGGTTGGGATCGCTCCCGGGCAGCAGCCCCAGGACGTTGGTCGTGTTGCTCTTGTTGATCCGGTTGGAGAAGGTCAGCGAGGTGGTGATCCCGAGGGGGACGGGCTTGAAGTCGCGGCTCTTGGCCTGCTCGACGAGCTTCGCGAGATCCTTGCCGGCGGCCTGGAGGAGCTTGCGGGCCGCGTCCTCGGTGGCCCAGCCGCGGAGTTGGACGCGGGGCTCGCCGGCGGCGGGGAGCTCGAACTGCTCGCCGCTCCAGGAGGTCTGCACCACCTGCCAGGGGTAACCGGCCGAGGGGGTGGTATGGATGATGATCGCCCCCGCCGCTCCCTGGCGCGCGGCGCTCTCGTACTTGTAGGTCCAGCGGCCGTAATAGAGCCGGCGGTTGCCCTCGAAGAGCTTGGGGTCCCAGTCGGGGTCGTTGTTGAGCATCACGATGACCTTCCCCTTGAGGTCCACCCCCTTGAAATCGTCCCACTGGTACTCGGGCGCCTGGATGCCGTAGCCGACGAAGACGAGCTCGGCGTCCTGGATCGTGGAGGCCGGCTCCTGGACGCCGCTGGCGCCGATGTAGTCGTCCCACCACTTGAGGGGGACGGTCTGGCCGCCGGCCTTGAACTCCCAGGTCTTCGGCATGTCGGACTTGATGCCGACGATCTGGAAGCGCTGCTGCCATTCGCCATTCGGGAGGATCGGCTGGTAGCCGAGGAATTCGAGGGTCGAGGCGAGATAGAGCTGCGCGGTCTCGTCGCCACGGCTGGCCGGTCCGCGCCCTTCCAGCAGGTCGTCCGACAGGAAGCGGATGGGCGCCTGGAGGGAAGAGCGGTCGATCGCCTGCGCGGCCCGCTCGGCGCCGGCGGGGAGCTGGATGCCGGCGGGAGCGTTCTTCTCGGCGCCGGTGAGCAGCGCCGGGATCGCGGCGAGGGCAACGGCCGTGGCGAGGGCGCCCAGCCAGGCTTGTCGTTTCGGGATTTTCA
>JBDSHF010000474.1:0-3926 GCA_039918595.1 Thermoanaerobaculia bacterium | reverse complement strand
ACCTCTGGCACAAGGATTCCACCCACGCGCAGGCCTGGGTGAGCGTCATCATGAGCGCCGAGGGGCGTTTCAGCACGGGCAACGAGGCGCTGCGGGTGGACGATCTCTGCAACTTCGGGCCGTAGGGGCTGGCCGGCCCAACCCTCTGTGCCCTTCGAACCAGCGTACCCTTCGAATCCTCACCCTCGGTCCCTCTCCCGGGGGGAGAGGGAGGTCGCCTTTCGGAGAGGCCAAGCAAATCGAATCGGTTTCTCTCCTCGCTCACGAGGAAACGTCCCAAGTTCTCTGTCTATGGCAATACGGCCTCCCTCTCCACTTGTGGAGAGGGACCGAGGGTGAGGATTCGGAGGGCAGACCGCTCCGACCGGCAAGAGAGGCTTGAGGCTCTGCAGGGCCCCTACCCCACATCCAACGCCACATCCAGCGACGGCGCGCTGTGCGTCAACCAGCCCATCGAGAGGAAATTCACCCCTGTCGCCGCAACTGGGCCGGCGGTTTTGGGGTTGATTCCCCCCGAGGCTTCCGTGATCGCCCGCCCTTTGGCCATCGCCACCGCCTCCCGCAGCATTTCCAGGGGCATGTTGTCGAGGAGCACCACGTCCGCGCCCAGATCGAGAGCTTCGCGGAGCTGATCCAGGGAGTCCACCTCGATCTCGATCTTCACCAAGTGGCCGACCGCGCGGCGGGCGCGCTCGAAGGCGGGGCGGATGCCGCCGGCCAGCGCGACGTGGTTGTCCTTGATCAGGACGGCGTCATCCAGCCCGAAGCGGTGATTGTGCCCGCCGCCGCAGCGGACGGCGTACTTCTCGAGCGCCCGCAAGCCGGGGGTGGTCTTGCGGGTGCAGACGATGTGGGCGCCGTGCGGGGCGACCAGCGCCTGCATGTCACGCGTGGCGGTGGCGATGCCGCACAGGCGGCCCAGCAGGTTGAGCGCCGTGCGCTCGGCGGAGAGGATAGTGCGGGCCGGACCCTGGACAGTGGCGAGGACCGTTCCCGCCTCGACGTCCTGGCCGTCGGCAGCATGCTCTTGAATCCGGATGGAAAAATCGAGCAACCGGAAGGCGGAAAGTGCCGCCGGAAGCCCCGCGATCCGGCCGGCCCCGCGGGCGACGACCCGGGCCTCGGCCGCCAGGTCCGGCGGCAGGATCGCGTCGCTCGTCAGGTCCCCCGCCCGGCCCAGATCCTCCTCCAGCGCCCGGCGGACCAGGGGCTCGTAGAGGATCGGGTAGAGCGGAGGGAGAGGGACGGCCGGCGCGATGATCGCAGCCGGCTCACTCACGATGAACGGCTCCCTGCCAAGGCGAAAAGAGGGGCATCGGCCGCCTCGAAACAGGCCGAGCCGTCGGGTGTGGCGGTCAGGAACAGCCGCCGCTGCCAGGCGGGATCGCTCTCCGGATAGTCGGAACGGTAGTGGCCGCCCCGGCTCTCCCGCCGTTCCAGCGCGGCTTCGGTGACCAGCCGGGCGACCCCAAGGAGGTTCCGCGCCTCTCCGGAGGCCTGTGGGTAGGCCGCGGCGAGGTGCCGCAGCTCGGCGACGGCGGAGGTCAGGCCCGCCTCGTCGCGCACCAGGCCGGCCTTCTCCCACATCAGCCGCCGCACCGCCGCGGTCAGCTCCGCGTCGCCGGGCACGGCCAGACCGGAAGAGGCGCCGCCGGCCAGCCGGCCGCGCGGAGTCTTGCCCGAAGCCGGAGGACTGGAGCGCAGGTCGTCCGCCACCCGGGCGCCGAACACCAGCGCCTCCAGGAGCGAGTTGCTGGCCAGACGGTTGGCGCCGTGGGCACCGGTCGCGGCGACCTCGCCGCAGGCCCAGAGGCCGGGCAGCGAGGTGCGGCCGTTGTCGTCCACCGCGATGCCGCCCATGTGGTAGTGCGCGGCCGGAGCGACCGGGATCGGCTGGGTCCGCGGATCGAGCCCATGCTCCTGACAGAGATGGAAGACGGTCGGGAAGTGCTCGGGAAACTCCTCCCCCACCGCCTCCCGGGCGTCGAGGAAGACGCCATGCCCGGCCATCGACTGCTTCCAGATCGCCCGCGCCACCACGTCGCGCGGGGCGAGCTCGGCGTCCGGATGCTCGCCCACCATGAAGCGCAGGCCCTGGTCGTTGATCAGGACCGCCCCCTCGCCGCGAAGCGCCTCGGTCAGCAGGGGCATGGGATCGGCCCCGGTCGCCAGCGCCGTGGGGTGGAACTGCACGAACTCGAGGTCCACCAGCCGGGCGCCGGCGCGCGCCGCCATCGCCAGGCCGTCGGCCGTCGCCTCTTTCGGATTGGTGGTGTGGAGATAGAGCTGTCCGAGGCCGCCGGTCGCCAGCACCACGGCGGGGGCGAGATGGAGCACGCGGCGGCCATCGGCGTGGACGGCGAGGAGGCCGACCACCCGGCCGTCCTCCAGCGCGAGGTCGATCGCGAAAGCCTCGTCCACCACCCGCACCTCGGGAGCGCGGCGCACGGCCTCGACGAGGGCGCGCACGACTTCCGCCCCGGTCGCGTCGCGGGCGTGGAGGATGCGGCGGCGGCTGTGGGCGGCCTCGCGGCCGAGGGAGAGCGAGCCGGTATTGTCGAGATCGAAGTGGGCGCCCAGGGCGAGCAGGGCCTTGACTCGCTCCGGCCCCTCGGCGGTGAGGATGTCGACCACGTGCGGATCGTTCAGCCCAGCGCCGGCGGCCATCGTGTCCGCGGCGTGAAGGGCCGGCGCGTCGTCGCGGCCGACGGCGGCGGCGATCCCCCCCTGCGCCCAGGGGCTAGAGCCGCCGATGCCCAGGCGCGTCTTGGTCAGCACCGTGGCGCGCAGGGGGGCGCAGCCGAGCGCAGCCGTCAGGCCCGCCGCGCCGCTCCCCACCACCAGGACCTCGGAGCGCGAGACCCCGTCGATCCCTGAACCGTTCACCTTGAAGCCGCCGCCCAATCCGCTCATTTGCCTTCCCTCCTGCCAACGGCCAGCATTCTCTCGACCGCCAGCCGGGCGCGCGCCGCCACCTCGGGGTCGACCTCCACCTGGAACTCCATCGTCTGCAGCGAGTGCAGGATCTTCGGCAGGGTGATCCGCTTCATGTGCGGGCAGAGATTGCACGGGCGGACGAACTCGACGTCGGGGAACTCGACCGCCACGTTGTCGCTCATCGAGCACTCGGTGATCAGCACCACCCGCCGCGGCCGCTCCTGGTCGACGTGGCGGATCATCGCCGCCGTGGAGCCCACGAAGTCGGCTTCCGCCAGCACCTCCGGCGGGCACTCGGGGTGGGCGAGGATCTGGATCCCCTCCCCCTGGGCCGCGCGGTAGTCGCGCAGCTCCTGGCCGGTGAAGCGCTCGTGCACCTCGCAGTGACCCTTCCAGAGGATGATCTGGACCTTGGTCTGCGAGGCCACGTACTTGCCGAGGAACTCGTCGGGCAGAAAGATCACCCGGTCGACGCCCAGCGACTCGACCACCGCCACCGCGTTGGCCGAAGTGCAGCAGATGTCCGACTCCGCCTTCACCGCCGCCGAGGTGTTGACGTAGGTCACCACCGGCACGCCGGGATAGCGCTGGCGGAGCAGGCGGATGTCCTCGGCCGTGATCGAGGCCGCGAGCGAGCACCCGGCCCGCAGGTCCGGGATCAACACCGTCCTTTCCGGCGAGAGGATCTTCGCCGTCTCCGCCATGAAGTGGACGCCGGCCAGCACGATGACGTCGGCGTCCGTCTTCGCCCCCTGCTGCGCCATCGACAGCGAGTCGCCGACGAGGTCGGCCACGCCATGGAAGATCTCGGGCGTCTGGTAGTTGTGGGCGATGATGACGGCGTTGCGCTGCCGCTTCAGCTCGTTGATCGCCGCGATGTAGGGAGCGAAGACCGGCCACTCCAGATCCGGGATCACCGAGCGCACCTTCTCATGGATGGCGGCGGTCGCCCGCGCCACTTCCGGGGTGTAGTCCAGCGAAGCGTACGG
>JBDSHF010000473.1:0-26277 GCA_039918595.1 Thermoanaerobaculia bacterium | reverse complement strand
GGACTCCGCCGCCGTCGCCGATCTGGCGACCCAGCTCGGCTATCCCACCACTCCCGAGGAGGCCGAGGCCCGGCTGCGCGATCTCGAGGAGCGGCCGGAGAGCTCCGTCCTGGTCGCCGAAGCCGGCGGCGTGGTGATCGGCTGGATTCAGGTGGCCGGCGCCTACCGGGTCGACAGCGAGCCGTACGCGGAGATCGCGGCGCTGGTGGTGGACGCGGCACATCGCGGCGGCGGCATCGGCGCCGAGTTGGTGGCGGCCGCGGACGGCTGGGCCGTCCGGCACGGATTCCGCACGCTCCGGGTGCGCAGCAACGTCGTCCGCGAACGGACCCACGCCTTCTACGAGCGGCTCGGTTTCACGCGGATGAAATCCCAGGTGGTCTTTACGCGATCCACCGCCCGACCAATCAGCCGCCGCTGACGAAGGCGGCGACGGCGGTGACACCGCTCTACTGCATGCGCTCGAAGCGGAGCCCCGGATCGGAACGGACCTTCTCGAGGAAGGCGCCGATCTCGCGGGTCAACTGGGCGGTGGCGCGCTCGCGCTCGGCCGCCTTCTGGAAGAAGAGCAGCGCGGCCATGGCCTCGCGCGGGACGTCCTGGGCCTGGAAGATCCGCCCGACCTCGAGCGCCAGCGCCTTGACCTCGGCGAACGCGCCGGCCTGGGCGTGAATCGCGGCCAGGTCGAGGGTGATCAGCGCCGCGTCGTAGGCGAGACCGCGCACGGCGAACTCCTGCCGCATCTCCTGGAAAAGCTCGCGGGCCTCCTCCATGCGTCCGACGCCGGCGGCGATCCGCCCTTCCACCCAGCGCAGACGGAGCAGATCGAGCGGGTTGCCGAGCTCCCGGCAGAGCCCCTCGACCTCGGGAAGCATGAGCAGGGCCTCGCCGTACTGTTCGACGGTGGCCAGATTGCACAGGAGGTTGTGGCGCAGGCAGAGGAACAGACGGGGATCGCGCTGCGCGTCCACCAGGCTCTCGGCCTCGTGGAGCGAGTGGATCGCCCGCTCGGGCTCCCCCATCTCGGCATGCCCGATCGCCTTCTTGATCAGCGCCCGGCCCGCCAGATGGCAGTCCTTGAGCTCCGCCCGGCAGGCGCCCATGTGGATCTCGAACATCCGGTCGAGCATGGTGAAGGCTTCCGGGAAGCGCCGCTGGGCGATCCGCAGAGAGGCCTTGTAGTCCAGCATCAGCGGCTCGTAGCCGCGCAGGTCGCCGACGCCGGCCACCCCCGCATCCCACCAGGATTCGGCGATCGCGAACGACTCGTCCGCGTTGCGCAGGTCGCCCATCACGCGCCGGGCGTTGCCGTCGTGGGCCCAGGCGTACCCCCGGAGCTGGTAGAGCTGCCGGCAATCGACGGGGGCGCTTTCCTTGAGCAGATCGGCGATCAGCACGGCCAGCTCCGCCGATTCGACGGCACGGTCCGGATGGATCGCGGTCAGCCGCGCGCTCTCCTTGCACAGCAGCTCGCACAGCCCCCAGTCCACGAAGCGCCGGTAGGCGCGGATCAGATGAAGCTGATCCTCGAAGCGATAGGGCCTCAATTCGGTCAATAGCTCCGGCGCTTCGACCCAGGAGGGGGTTGCCGGAGCCTTTTCGAGAGTCGCCATAAAATAGTTCCTTCTACAGCCTGCTCATTTCCACAAAGTCCAATTCTACTCTCTCTTCTCTACTTATTTCGGCACACCGGCCGGATCCAACTGGGGGCCGGTGTCTCCACTTCCATTCGAGGTCGACGAGCTGCCGGAAGGCGGCAACGGCGTGCCCGCGGGGTCGAGCCCCGGACCCGTCTTCAGCCAAATGGTAAGCAAATCCCATACCGAGCTGAAGGATACCGCCGCGGAGATCGGCCGGCTCGCGACCGCCCGCGGACTCCGCGCATCGTGCCGGAGCGGAGCCGTCCGAGCCTGCAGGAGTCCTGGAGCGAGAAGGATCGTCAGGAGAACCATCATCGAGATCTGTCGAGCGAAGGTGCGCATGGCTGCTTCTCCTTTCGTTCGGCCGCCCCTTACGTTTCACCCCTCACCCGCCCGGCCGCTTGCAGCGAAAACATGTAAGAGCAAAATGCGAGCCAACTTCGAAAAACCCTTGCCCACGCTGGTTTTTGACAAGTTTGTGACGAAAATTGGCAGTCTCGACGCAGGCCCTGGCAAGCCCGGAGAGCAAGGCGCCACGGCGGTCCGGATTGCAAAGCAGACTCTTCCAGGCGAGAAGAGGCGGGGATTTCCTACATGCTCCCCGTCCAAGGCCGATTCGTCCCCAGGTTCGAACGCCCATTTTCGTCTTGCACCACGCCGGAGGTTGCAGTACAGTCCCGAGCTTGTGACGACTTTCACAATGTCCCTTGAACCGCAGCCGGTGGTCGGATATTGTCGCCGACTGGGACTCTAGGGAGGGTGGCTCCCCATGCAGATCTTCCATCGCAGCAGTAACTCAATCGCCAGGGTCAGTATCGTCGGCGGGATCGTCCTCCTCGGCGCGCTCGGCTGGGTGCTCTACACCCTGATGGGCACGTCCGGGTACGTGACCGGCCAGTATGTGGTGAAGCATCAGCCGGTGCCGTTCAGCCACGAGCATCACACGCGCGGCCTGGGCATCGACTGCCGCTACTGCCACACCTCGGTGGAGCGGTCCGCCGTCGCCGGCCTCCCGCCCACGGAGACCTGCATGAACTGCCACCGGCAGATCTGGACCAACGCCGAGCTGCTGGAGCCGATCCGGTCGAGCTACCGCGACAACGTGCCGGTGCAGTGGACCCGGGTCCACGACCTGCCCGACTACGTCTACTTCAATCACTCCGTTCACGTCGCCAAGGGGATCGGCTGCGAGTCCTGCCACGGCAAGGTGAACCGGATGCCGCTGATGTTCCAGAACGCCTCCCTGCTGATGCAGTGGTGCCTCGACTGCCACCGCAACCCCACGCGGAACGTGCGGCCGCGGGAAGAGGTGTTCAACATCGACTGGAACCCCGGCGACCCCAAGACCTACGCGAGCCTCGCGGCCAACGCGAAGGCGATGGGAGTGCCGGTCGAGGTGGCGTCGAAGCCGGGCTGGACCCCCTCGTCCGCGGAGCTGGCGCGGCTGCGTCCGAACCTGGCGAAGGACTACGACCTCCATTCTTTGACGAGTTGCTCGACGTGCCACCGCTAGGCGCGGGACCGTGGGGCCGGGCAGGAGATCCGCGGCTTTGCCGACGGACCAACAACGAGAGCGAGCGAACCTGATGGACAGCGTCAACGCCAAAGGCAAGTGCGGAGCCCAGGCCGCTGCCAAGCCGGAGACGGCCCGGATCGACCTGGACGCGGTGCGGGAACGGCTGCGGACGAAGAAGGGGCCGGAGTTCTGGCGCAGCCTCGACGAGCTCGCGGGGACCCCGGAGTTCGAGGATCTCCTCCACCGCGAGTTCCCCCGCTTCGCGTCGGAGTGGCCGGACGGCGTGTCGCGCCGCGGCTTCCTGCAGCTCGCGAGCGCCTCGCTGGCCCTCGCCGGCCTGACCGGCTGCACCCAGCAGCCGCTCGAGAAGATCATCCCCTACGTCCGGCAGCCCGAGCAGTTGATCCCCGGCAAGCCGCTCTTCTTCGCGACCGCCACCACCCATGCCGGCTACGCGACGGGCGTGCTCGCCGAGAGCCACCAGGGGCGGCCGACCAAGATCGAGGGGAACCCGGACCACCCGGCGAGCCTCGGCGCGGCCGACTCCTTCGCGCAGGCCGCGGTGCTGACGCTCTACGATCCGGACCGCTCGCAGGCGATCCTCCACAACGGCCGCGTGGACACCTGGAGCACGTTCCTCAGCGGGATGGGCGAGACCCTGCGCTCGCTCGCCGGCGGCCAGGGGCTGCGCATCCTCACCGGCACGGTGACCTCGCCGACGCTGGCGGCCCAGGTCGCCGACATCCTGCGCGCCCACCCGCAAGCCCGCTGGCACCGCTGGGAGCCCGCCGGCCCCCATCAGACCCGCGCCGCCGCGATGCGCGCGTTCGGCCGGCCGGTCGACACCCGCTACGACTTCACCCAGGCGAAGGTGGTGCTGTCGCTCGGCGCCGACGTCCTCTGCGAGGGGCCGGCCGGCGTGCGCTACGCCCACGACTTCGCCGAGGGGCGGCGCGTGCGCGCCCACCACGACACGATGACCCGCGTCTACACGGTGGAGAGCTCGCCGGTGGGCCTCTCGGCGCTGGCCGACCACCGGCTGCAGTTGCCGCCGGCCCAGGTCGAGGGGTTCGTCCTCGCCCTCGCCCAGAAGCTCAACCTCGCGACCGGCGGGGGCGCGCCACTCGCCAACCCCAGGGCCCAGAAGTGGGTGGAGGAGGTCTACAACGACCTCAATGCCAACCGCGGCGCCTCGCTGGTGGTCGGCGACGAGTACCTCTCGCCGGCGGCGCAGGTGCTGATCCACGGCATCAACCAGGCGCTCGGCAACGTCGGCTCGACGGTCTTCTACCAGGAGCCGGTCGAGGCCGACCCGGTCGATCACGTGCAGTCGATCGCCGAGCTGGTGCGCGACATGAACGCCGGCCAGGTCTCGGCGCTGCTGATCCTCGACGGCGTCAACCCGGTCTACACCGCGCCGGCCGACCTGCCGTTCAGGGCGGCCTTCGAGAAGGTCCAGTTGCGCGTGCACCACGGCCTGTTCCATGACGAGACCTCGCAGCTCTGCCAGTGGCACATTCCGGCCGCCCACGAGCTCGAGAGCTGGGGGGACGCCCGCGCCTTCGACGGCACGGTGTCGATCATCCAGCCGCTGATCGAGCCGCTCTACGGCGGCAAGACGGCCGGCGAGCTGCTCGCCGCCACGCTCGGCAACCAGGCGGACGCCACCAGCTACGACCTCGTCCGCCAGTACTGGACCTCCCGCCTGCCCGGCCTGACCGCCGGCCTCGCCGCGGCCGCCCAGGATACCGCCGGCGGCGGCAGCAACACCACGCTGCTCGGCTTCGGCGGCGCCTTCCCCGGCGCCCCGGGCATCGGCGGCAAGGCGGCGCCGGGCGCTCCTCCCATGGCGACGGGCGCTCCGGTCGACAGCACGGTGCCAAACAGCGCCGTGGCTACCGGCATGGCCCCGGCCGCCGCCGGCACCGCCGCGCCGGCCACGGCGGCTTCCAATCCGGCCTTCGAGAAGGCCTGGCGCGAGGCCCTGCACGCCGGTCTGATCCCGGCCACCGCGGCGCCCCGCGCCACGGCGGCGTTCAACGGCGGCGCGGCGCAGCAGGCGGCGGGGGAGATCCAGGCCGCGCTCGGCCGCGTCCAGCCCGGCGAGATCACGCTCCAACTGCGCCCCGATCCGACGATCTGGGACGGCCGCTACGCCGCCAACGTCTGGCTCCAGGAGCTGCCGAAGCCGGTCAGCAAGCTGGTCTGGGACAACGCCCTGGTGATCGGCCCGAAGACGGCCGAGCGGCTGAAGCTCACCTGGCACGACACGGTGGAGGTCGCGGTGGGCGGCCGCAAGCTCGCGAAGGCCGCCATCTGGGTGCTGCCCGGCGTGGCGGAGGACACCGCCCTGCTGACCCTCGGCTACGGCCGGGAGCTCGCCGGCAAGGCCAGCGGGCTGGGCTTCGACGCCTACCCCCTGCGCACCACGGCCGCTCTCTGGGGCGCCCCGGGGGTCACTCTCCGCGCCCTCGGCGGGCAGTACATCGTCGCCTGCACCCAGAACCATCACGCGATGCGCGGCACCATCGAGCACGAGGACGACGTCGCCACCGAGCAGGCGAAGGCGCGCCACGTCATCCGCGGCGGCACCCTGGCGGAGTTCCAGCAGAACCCGAGCTTCATCAAGGAAGAGCGCGAGGCGCCGGCGGCCGACGAGACCCTCTACCCGCCCCACCGCTACGACGGGCACGCCTGGGGGATGTCGATCGACCTCAACGTCTGCACCGGCTGCAGCGCCTGCATCGTCGCCTGCCAGGCGGAGAACAACATCCCGTCGGTCGGCAAGGACCAGGTGCTGGCCCGCCGCGAGATGCACTGGCTGCGCGTCGACCGCTACTTCAGCGGCGACCTCGACGAGCCGACCTTCAGCTTCCAGCCCCTCCCCTGCATGCACTGCGAGAACGCGCCGTGCGAGGTGGTCTGCCCGGTGGCGGCGACGGTGCACAGCGACGAGGGGCTCAACGACATGGTCTACAACCGCTGCGTGGGCACCCGCTACTGCTCGAACAACTGCCCCTACAAGGTGCGCCGCTTCAACTTCCTGCGCTACAGCGACAAGGACACGCCGGTGCTCGAGCTGCTCAACAACCCGGACGTGACCGTGCGTATGCGCGGCGTGATGGAGAAGTGCACCTACTGCGTGCAGCGGATCCAGGCCGCGCGCATCGACGCCAAGATGGCCGAGCGCCCCTTCGCCGACGGCGACGTCCGCACCGCCTGCCAGCAGACCTGCCCCACCCAGGCGATCACCTTCGGCGACATCCGCGATCCCAAGGCCGAGGTCAACGAGCGCAAGGCGAACAGCCGCAACTACGTTCTGCTCGCCGAGCTCGGCAACAAGCCGCGCACCAGCTACCTGGCGCGCATCAGGAACCCTCATCCCGACCTGCTCGACAAGCCGGGCGAGGAATGACCGCCGTGCGACGACTCCTCCTCGCGCTCGTCCTGCTCGCCCTCTCCGGCTGTGCCCGCGGCTGCACCTCCAGCCGGCCGCCGATCCACGTCAATCCCAACATGTTCAACCAGCCCCGCTACGAGCCCCAGGCGGCGAGCGCCTTCTTCTATAACGGCGCGGCGATGCGGCCGCCGGTTCCCGGCACCGTCGCCCGCGGCGAGTTGCGCGATCACGGGCCGTACTGGACGGGCAAGGAGGCCGGCGGCGCCTTCGTCACCACGGTTCCCCTGCCGGCCGACGATGCCGTGCGCGAGCGCGGGAAACAGCGCTTCGAGATCTACTGCGCCGCCTGCCACGACAAGGGCGGCGACGGCAAGGGCATCCTCTTCGAGCGCGGCAAGGTGCCGACGCCGTCCTTCCACACCGACAAGCTGCTCCAGATGCCCGACGGCCAGATCTTCGACACCATCACCAACGGCACGGGCCTGATGCCGGCGTACCGCTATCCCATCCCGGTGCGCGACCGCTGGGCGATCATCGTCCACCTCCGCGCTCTCCAGGCCCATCGGCTCGAGCGCTCCGGCGGCACCGTTCCGGCTCAGGTCCAGCCGGCGCCACCCGCGCCGACGCCAGCCGCGCCAACACCGCCCGCGCCGACACCGCCTCAACCCGTGGCGCCCCAGCCGGCGACGCCCCAGCAGGTGAAGCCCCAGCAGGTGAAATCATGATGAAGAAGGGCCTCGCCGCCTTCGTCGCCGCATTGCTCGGTTTCGCGGTGATCGTCGGCATTGCCACGTTCCTGATGCGCCGCGAGTACCACGCGCCGTATCGCCCGTCGGCCGGGGTGACGACGCAGGAGACCCCGCGGGCGCAGGGGATCGCCGACGAGAGGGCCGAGGAGGAGAAGCGCGACAAGGAGAAGCCCTACCAGGAGGCCGAGTATCGCCAGTTCCCGAAGATCGGCAGCCGGGTAGCGGTCTGGATCGCGGCGCAGCTCCATCTCCTCTTCGCCGCCTTCGTGCTGGCGGTGCCGATCTTCGCCCTGGTCATCGAGTTCATCGGCTATCGCACCAAGGACCGGCGCTACGACCGGCTGGCCCACGAGTTCACCAAGCTCCTGTCGGTGTCGTTCTCGCTGACCGCGACGTTCGGCGCGATGCTGACCTTCGGCCTGATCATTCTCTACCCGAAGTTCACCACCTACCTGGTGAGCGTGTTCTCGCCCACCTTCCTGCCGTATGTCGGCCTCTTCTTCTTCGAGGCCTTCTTCCTCTACACCTACTACTACGGCTGGGGGAAGTTCTCGCCCCGGGTTCACCTGCTCCTCGGGCTGGGCCTGAACGTGGTCGGCACGGGGATCATGCTGATCGCCAACGCCTGGCTCACCTTCATGACCTCGCCGTCGGGCATCTCCGAGAAGGGCGCCCTGATCAGCACCTGGGACGCGGTGCGCAACTACACCTGGATGCCGATCAACGTCCACCGCATCATCGCCAACATCGCCTTCGGCGGCTCGGTGGCCGCGGCCTACGCCGCCTTCAAGTTCCTCGGCGCCAAGACCGACGAGGAGCGCGCCCACTACGACTGGATGGGCTACATCGGCAATTTCGTCGCGATCTGCGCCTTCCTCCCGCTGCCCTTCGCCGGGTATTACCTGGCCAAGGAGATCTACGCCTACTCGCAGACCCTGGGCCTGACCATGATGGGCGGCGCCTTCTCCTGGCTGTTCATCATCCAGGCGATACTGATCGGCAATCTCTTCCTCGCCGCCAACTACTACCTCTGGCTGGGAATGGGCCGGATCACCGGCACCGAGCAGTTCCAGAAATACATCAAATATCTGCTCATCCTGGTCGCCACCTGCTTCGCGGTCTGGGCGACGCCGCGCTCGATCATCTCGACGGTCTCCGAGGTGCGGGCGATGGGCGGCTCGGCCCATCCCGCCCTGCAGTTCCTGGGCGTGATGTCGGCCAAGAACACCGCCGTCAACATCCTGATCCTCACCACCTTCCTCAGCTTCCTGCTCTACCGGCGCAGCGGCAAGACGCCGACCGTGTCCTGGGCGAAGGCGGGCAACCGCGCGCAGCTCGCCATCTTCCTGGTCGCCGCGTCGATCGTCATCTTCCTCGGGGTCTTCGGCTACTTCGTCGAGGCCCGGGTGCGCATCGGCTTCTCGATCCCGCAGGTGCTGTCCGTGCTCGCCGCGATGGTGTCGGTGACGGTGATCGACGTCTTCCTGTACCGCAACGCCACCAAGACGGGCGAGGTGCGCTGGGGCCAGATCGCGCCCATCTCGCAGTACGTGCTGATCTTCATCGCCGTCACCTTCACCTGGCTGATGGGCCTCATGGGCTACGTGCGCTCAGGCCTGCGCCAGCACTGGCACGTCTACGGCGTCATCCGCGACACCTCCGTCGACGCCTTCACCCCCACCCTGGGGTTCGCCACCCGGATCGTCTCGGTCTGCGTGCTCTTGTTCTTCCTTCTCATCAGCTTCGTCTTCTGGCTGGCCAGCCTGACCGGCAAGAAGGACTGGGAGCCCCGGCCGGGGAAGAGCGCGAAGACGGACCTGCCCGAGCTCGAGCCGGTGGGAGCTGCCGAATGAAGGTGCCGGTCGGCCTCCGCATCGCGACGCTGGCCGTCGCCACGACCGGCTTCTACACCTACGTCGGCCAGCTCGTGCCGCAGAAGGAAGTGCACCCGCCGGCGGAGGTGGCGATCAGCAAGGACATGAAGTCCGACGAGATGGCGAAGGTCGGGCGCGAGATCATGGAGGGCAAGGGGCTCTGCTTCACCTGCCATACCATCGGCAAGCAGGGTCCCCTGCGCTTTCCGGATCTCGAGGGCGTCGACGTCCGGGCCGCGAGCCGCGTCCCCGGCCTCTCCGACGTCGAGTACATGGCTCAGTCGATCTACGAGCCCGGCAAGTTCATCGTGCCCGGCTTCAACCCCGGCATGCCGGTGATCAACAAGCCGCCGATCGGCTTGACCGACGACGAGATCCTGGCGGTGATCGCCTACCTCCAGACGCTCGGCGGCAAGACGACGGTGACCATGCAGACGAAGCTTCCGTATCAGGCCGGTGGTAACGGGGCGGCGGCGGCGGGCACCGTCGAGCCTCCGGCGGCCGGCCCAACCGGTGGACCGGCGGCGACCACCGCGGTCGCTCCGGCACCCCAGAACGCCGGCAAAAAACCCGAGACGCCCCAGAACCCTGACCCGGACAAGCCGCCGAGGAGATGACCCGATGACTCTGCCGATCGTCTGGTGGGTGGTCCTGCTGCTCCTCGCGGTGCAGGTCACGCTCTGGAAGCTCCGCACCGGGACGTTCCTGTGGACCCTGGTGAGCTGGTTCTCGATCTACCTGTTCCTGCATTTCGGGTTCACGGTCCCGGTGCCGCAGTCGGTGATCCTGCTCTACCTGGGCATCACCACCCTGGCGACCCTCGCCTACGTCACCTCGGATCGCGAGCGGCTGCGCAATTTCACCGCTCCCCTGGTGCGCCTGTGCATCGAGCCCAGGCAGCGGCCGGTGCTCTACGGCGTGGCGATCCTGCTGCCGGTGCTGGCGGCCTTCGGGACTTGGCGGAGCATGAACGTTCCGCTCGAGGCACCGGCGTTCGGGCGCACCATCCACCCGGCGCCGCCCGATTCGATCACCGTGCACGACAAGGCGCTCAACCTGGTGACCCTCGACAACCCCTACCGGCCGCTCGAGAAGAGCGATCCCCCGGCCTTCGCCGCCCATCTGGCCAACGGCAAGCGGGTCTTCTACCAGAACTGCTTCTACTGCCACGGCGACGCCATGCGCGGCGACGGCCTGTACGCGCACGGCCTGAACCCGATCCCGACGAACTTCGCCGAGGGCGGCACCATCGCCCTGCTCCAGGAGTCGTTCCTCTTCTGGCGCGTCAGCAAGGGAGGCCCCGGGCTGCCCGAGGAGGGCGGTCCCTGGGACACGGCCATGCCGGCCTGGGATAAGTTCCTCACCGAGGAAGAGATGTGGGACGTGATCCTGTTCCTCTACGACTACTCGGGCCAGCGTCCCCGGGCGCGCGAGGTGCACGAGTGAGCCGTCACGGGATCCTCGCCGTCCTGCCGGTGCTCGGCGCTCTTCTGGCGCTTCCCGCCTTGGCCCAAAACGGGCCGAAGGTGCCCGGCGGACCGCTCTACCAGAAGCTCTGCTCCCAGTGCCACGGCGAGAAGGGGGACGGCCTGGGGGTGGCGGCGCCGCGCCTCCAGCCCAGCCCGCGCGACTTTACCGCCGGCAAGTTCAAGGTCCGGCGTACGCCGAGCGGCGCGCTGCCCACCGACGAAGACCTCGAGCACATCATCCGCGTGGGCATGCCCTACACCTCGATGCCGGCCTGGAACCAGCTCTCCGACGCCCAGATCTCCGAGCTGGTCGCCGCGGTCAAGTCGTTCTCGCCGGATTTCGCCAACCCGGAGAAGAAGCCGAAGGCGGTGGCCATCCCGAAGGCTCCGGACTTCTCGCGGGACTCGGCGAAGAAGGGCAAGGAGGTCTACGCTCGCATCGGCTGCCCGGCCTGCCATGGCCAGCTCGGGCGCGGCGACGGCACCTCGGCGCCCACGCTCAAGGACGATTGGGACCATCCCATCCGGCCCGCCGACCTGACCAAGCGCTGGACCTTCCGCGGCGGCTCGACGCGCGAGGACGTCTACCGCACGTTCACCACCGGCATGAACGGCACTCCCATGCCGTCCTTCGCCGAGTCGCTCTCCGACGCGGAGCGCTGGCAACTGGTCGACTTCATCACCTCCCTCGATCGCCGCGACACCCCGGGATACGCCGAGCTGCTCCAGGTGCAGTCGACGTCGGACGAGATCGACCTCGCGCGCGGCAAGGAGCTCTTCGTCTCCGCCCCGCCGGCGTACTTTCCGGTCATCGGCCAGATCACCGAGCCGGGCCGGGCCTTCCACCCCTCCGCCAACGGCGTGACGGTGCGGGCGATCTACAACTCGCGGGAGATCGGCTTCCTCGTCACCTGGCACGACATGCGGGCCGACGTCTCGGGGCACAATGCCCCTGGCCTGGTGGTGCCGCCCGCGGAAGACCAGGCGGCGGACGCCGCGGCCGCCGCACCGGCGGGCGCCGCCGCCGGTGGCGATGTCTGGGGCGAAGAGGCGGCGCCGGCTCCGGCTCCGGCCACGGAAGGCGCGGACGGCGATATCTGGGGCGAGGAAGGCGCGGCCGCGAGCGCGGCCGGCACTCCCCAGACCGAGTTTTCCGACGCGATGGCGATCCAGCTCCCCAATCAGTTGCCGAGCGGCGCCAGGAAGCCGTACTTCCTCTTCGGCGACGAGCAGAACCCCGTCGACCTCTGGTTCGTGGACCTGGCGAAGAAGGCGGCCACGCGCTACAACGGCGCCGGCAGCGGCAACCTCTCCGCCGTCGAGGGCGAGGAGGTCAGCGCGGTCGCGAGCTACGACCGGGGCGAGTGGTCGGTGATCCTGAAGCGCCCCTTGCGCGGCAGCGGCGGCGTCACCTTCGCCGAGGGCCAGTACGTCCCGGTCGCCTTCTCGCTCTGGGACGGCGCCCAGCGCGAGCGCGGCAACAAGCGCGGCTTGACGCGGTGGGTGTATTTGTACACTATGCCAAGGGAGACTCCATCGCCCCTCTGGCCGATACTTCGGGCCGCCGTCGTCGTGCTGGCCGTCGAGCTTCTGTTGATCTTCTGGGTCCGCCGGCGGCAGCGCAACCCGTCGAGCCAAGACAGAGAGGTTTCTCATGTATAGCAAGATCTATGTTCCGGTCGACAACTCCGACTTCTCAAACCGGGCGATCACCAGCGCCGTGGCTCTCGGCAAGGCGTTCGACTCCACGCTGGTGGGGAGCCACGTCTACGCCGCCCGCATGCACGACTACCGCTTCAAGCAGATGGAGTACACCCTCCCCGACGAGTACCTGGACGAGGTCGAGCTCGAGCGGCAGCGCAAGATTCACGACAGCCTGATCACCCTGGGGCTCAAGCTGATCTCGGAGAGCTATCTCGACCAGATGCAGAACCTCTGCCGGGACCAGGGGCTGCCCTTCGAGCCGCGGATGATGGACGGCAAGCACCACACCGAGCTGGTGCGCGACATCGCGAGCGTGGACTGCGATCTGGTGGTGATGGGGGCGCTCGGCATCGGCCGCGTCAAGGACAGCGAGATCGGCTCGGTGTGCGACCGCGTGGCGCGCAGCAGCGAGCGCGACGTCTGGGTGGTCAAGCATCTGCCGAAGAAGGACGAGCCCGAGCGCGACACCATCCTGGTGGGAGTCGACGGCAGCCCGCAGTCGTTCGGGGCGCTCAAGACGGCGATCGAGCTGGCCGAGCGTTTCGGCAAGAAGGTGGAAGTGATCGGGGTCTACGATCCCTACCTCCACTATTCGGTGTTCCACGGCATCGTCGGCGTGCTCTCCGAGAAGGCTTCCAAGGTCTTCCGCTTCGAGGAGCAGAACCAGCTCCACGAGGAGATCATCGACACCGGCCTGGCGCAGATCTACCAGTCGCACCTGGAGGTGGCCGAGCGCATGGCGCTCGACGCGGGCACCCTGGTGACCAAGACGCTGCTCGACGGCAAGGCGTTCCAGAAGATCCTCGACCACGTGCGGAAGACCAACCCGTGGCTAGTGATCGTCGGTCGCATCGGCGTCCACAGCGAGGCGGACGAGACCGGTCTCGGCAGCAACACCGAGAACCTGCTCCGCCGCTGCCCGTGCGACGTCCTCCTCTCGACCCGGCTCGCCTATCCGGACATCGACGTGCGCGCCGAGGAGAGCATCAAGTGGACGCCCGAGGCCGAGGAGCGCATGACGCGCGTGCCGCCGCAGGTCAAGGGCATCGCGCGCACCGGCATCCTGCGCCTGGCGCTCGAGAAGGGGCACAGCGTGGTCACCAACTCGGTGATCGACGAGGCGATGGACCGCTTCATGCCCAAGCAGTCGAGAGACCTGACGTTTCAGCTCGCGGAGCGCATGGCGCTGGAGCTCGCCGAGCGCCAGCCGGTGGCGATCTGCAAGAGCTGCGGCGTCGCGGCGAGCGAGCCCGACGCGGTGCGTTGCGGCGTCTGCGGCGGCCAGGACCTGGAGCGGATCGACCGCGAGATGCTCGAACGGATCGCCCGCTCGGAAGGCGGTCTGACCGAAGAGGTCACCTACGACGGCAGGAAGCTCAAGTGGAGCGAAAGCGCCAAGCGGGCCCTGTGGACCTTGAAGGACGCCTACAAGCGCCGCCGCGCCAAGGCGCGCATCGAGAAGACCGCCCGGCTCCGCAAGCTTCCGACGATCACGCTGGAGCTGGCGCAGCAGGTGGTCGAGGAGGAGACCGGCGTGCCCCTCGACTCCGGCATCGCCGCGGTGGGCAACGCGGACGCCGCGACCTCGGTCGAAGAGGCTCCGGAGATGGAGGCCTCCTCGGGAGCCGCGGCGGTCGAGGAAGCTCCCGGACAGGGAGAGAAAAAGCTGATCGCGCGGGACCCGAAGAACGTGCCGCTCCTCTCGGCCTGGCCATGGAACGGCGAGGCCGTCGAGCGCATCCTGCGCGTGCCGGCGGGCTTCATGCGCAACCGCACGCAGGACCGCATCGAGGCCCTGGCGGCCGAGCGCAGTATGGACGGCAGTATAGACGCCATCAGCCTCGCCCTGGTCGAGGACGGCATCGCCATCGGACGGCAGATGATGGAGGATATGCTCCGCAACCAGGAGGCGGCGAAGGCGGACGCAGAGGCCGGAGCGAGCTTGCCGGCGGATGCGAGCCATGGAGCGACAGCCGGCGCGCCGGCGATCGAGGAGCGCAAGCCGCCGATCAATGAAGTCGGGTCGCCGTCGGCGCTCCAGGCGCGCCGGGCAGGGCCCCACCCGCAGTTGGAGGGATGACCGCCTACCGCTTCTGCCGCAGCGATGACATGGGCCTTCTCGTCGAAGCCTACGAGCGCTGCCGGGGGCCAGAGGACGAGGGGGAGCCGGCGCTCGATCGAGACGGATTCAAGCGCCTCGTCCGCGACCTCGACCTCTGGTGCAGCAGTTGCATGGTGGCGTTCGAAGGCCGTGAGCCGGTGGGCGTGCTGCTGGGAGCGAAGCGCCCCGAGGCCACGCTGATCTACGCCCTGCGCGTTCACCCCGGGCATCGCCGCCGGGGGCATGGAAGGCACCTATTGACCTCGCTCAGCCAGAAGCTCGCCATCCTCGGCCCTCCGCGTCAGGTCGCCGAGGTCCCCGCCGAGCGCGAGGCGGCGCGCGCCATCTTCTCGGCCTGTGGCTTTCAGCTCGCCGGCCGTCTCATCGATTGGCGCCGGAACGCTGCTCGTCCGAGGTCCGCCGCGAGCGGGGCACGCGAGGCTCTGGCGCCGGTGAGCGTCGCGGATCTCGAAGCCGCCGGCCTCCTGGGAACCGGCCCGCGCTGCTGGCAGCGCGACCTGCCGGCGCTCGCCAAGCACGGCGAGCGCCTCTCCGGACTCGCCTTCCATTCGCCGGACCGGATCGAGGCCTGGGCTCTCTGGGACGAGACAGGCACCCTCTGGGCGGCGGGAGCCGCTCCCGGACCCTTCAGCCGGATCGGTCTCCCGGTGGTGCTGGACGAGATCAACGCCCCCCTTCTCCTGCCGCGAGCAACTCCCGAAGAGGTGGATGCGGACCTCCTCGCGGAGCTGGGTTTCGAGAGCGGCCCAGAGCACCTCCTGTTCACCAGCCGGGCGCAGGCGGCATAATCTTCCCGCGAGCCCAACCCATGCGGAGCTATTCCCAGATCGAAGGTGACGGCGGCTCGGATGTCGCCGAGCAGATCGCCGATCTCGAGGCGGCGATCGCGCGGCGCATGGCCGGTATCCGCCACGTGGTGGCCGTGGGCTCGGGCAAAGGGGGCGTCGGCAAGAGCACGCTCACGCGCCAGCTCGGCGCCGTGCTCGCGGCCGCGGGGAAGCGCGTGGGAATTCTCGACGCCGACATGAACGGGCCGAGCCAGGCCCTCCTGGGCGGCGTGCTCAACGTGCCGCCGTTGCCGGGCGAGGAGGGGCTCCTGGTGCCGATCTCCCGCGACGGCCTGAAGATCCTCTCGGTGGGCAGCCTGCTCGCCGAGGGCGAGGCGTTGTCGTGGCCCTCCACCTCTCCCCGGCATTCGCACGTGTGGAGGGCCACCCGCGAGCTGGCGAAGCTCGCGGAGCTGCTCTCCGCGGTCCACTGGGGGCCGCTCGACATGCTTCTGGTCGACCTGCCGCCAGGCCCCGAGCGCACGGCGCAATTCGCCGATTTCCTCGGTCCCCACGCCGCGGTGCTGCTGGTCTCGATCCCCTCCGCCCTGGCGCGGGGGGTGGTGGCGCGCTCGGTCAGCGCGCTCGCGGCGCTGCCGAACCGCCTCCTGGGCCATGTGGAGAACATGAGCGGCTACGCCTGTGCCGGTTGCGGCATCGTCCGTCCGCTTTTCCCCCCGCTGGTATCGGAAGACCGCGAGGCGTCCGAGCTGGCGCTCCCCTGCCTCGGCCGTGTACCCTTCGACCCACGGCTCGCCGCCCTTTCCGACGAGGGCCGCGCGATCACCGAGATCGCCGACGCGGGCCCGGTCGCCGCGGCGCTCGCCGAGGTCGCCCGCAACCTGATCCACGCCCTGGAGGTGCCATGAAGTTTCTCTGCGTCCCCTGCGACACCCCGATGCGCCTGCGCGCCACCGAGGAGAGCGAGCCCGGCTCGCTCGCCGTGGTCTACGGCTGCCCGGCCTGCGGCTACGAAATGGCGATGCTGACCAATCAGCACGAGACGGACATGGTGCGGTCCCTGGGAGTGCGCATCGGCCCCGCCGCCGCGGCGGCGATCGCCAACCCCGGAACGCCGGTCGCCGCGGCGGGGGAACAGACCGCCGCCAGTCGCTGCCCCTTCTCGGCCATGCTCGGCGGCACGACCCAGGTCGAGGCCGCTACGCCGAGCGGCCCGGAATGGACGCCGGGAGCCTTGGAGCGCCTGGAGGGAATTCCCGAGATGGTGCGCCCGATGGCGCGCGCCGGGATCGAAATGGTGGCGCGGGAGAACGGCCATCAGGTGATCGACGAGACGGTGCTCGCCGACGCGCGGGCGCGGTTCGGGATGTGAGCCGTGGCGGAAGCCGTCGATCCCGGTAGGGGCGGCACTGCCGCCATGGCGGCTTTCGCGAGGCCCTACGTGGTGTCGTGGAATCTCACCTACCGCTGCAACCTCGCCTGTGAGCACTGCTATCTGGACGCCGGCCCCGGCAAGGTCAAGACCCCGGCCTTCGCCGATCGCAGCGAGCTGTCGACCGAGCAGTGCTACCGGGTGATCGACGAGATCGCCGCCTTCGCGCCCGAGTGCGTGACCATCCTGACCGGCGGCGAGCCCCTTCTGCGCCGCGACATCATCGAGATCGTCCGCTACGGCGTCGCCAAAGGTCTGTGGGCCGTCGTCGGGACGAACGGCGTCAAGATCACCGAGAACCTGGCGCGGATTCTCGAGGCTGAGGGCGTGCGCGGCCTGGCGCTGTCGCTCGACGCGCTCGATCCCCAGCGCCACGACGCCTTTCGTCGCGTGCGCGGCGCCTGGCGGAACACGGTCGAGGGTGCCAGGATCCTCACCCGCGTGGGCCTGCCGTTCATCGTGCAGACGACGGTCGGCGCCCACAACCGCGACGAGCTCGAGGCGATCGCCGCCTTCGCCCATGACGAGCTCGGCGCCAAGGTCTGGAACCTCTACTTCCTCGTGCCGAGCGGACGCGGGTCCTTCGTCAGCGACCTCTCCCCCGCCGAGTACGACCAAGTGCTGGCACAGCTCGCGGAGATCCAGCGCCGCTGGGCCTCGAAGATGCTGGTCAACGCCAAGTGCGCCCCGCACTTCGTCCGCACGCTGCTCTCCGCGGACTCCCCGGCCCCGTTTCCCAAGAGTTTCGGCGGCGGCGCCGGCGGCTGCCCGGCGGGCACCCACTACCTCGGCATTCGTCCCAACGGGGACGTCACCCCCTGCCCGTATCTGCCGCTCTTCGCGGGAAACCTGGGCGAGACCGGCCTGCGCGAAATCTGGGACTCCTCGGAGCTGTTCACCCAGATCCGCCAGCGCGACCATCTCGGCGGCCGCTGCGGCCCCTGCGAGCTCAACTCCCTGTGCGGCGGCTGCCGCGCCCGCGCCTACGGCATGACCGGCGACGTGATGGCCGAGGATCCGCTCTGCACCCACCAACCCGGCACGCTCCAGGCGGCGGCCGATCGCCTGCGCTCGGCCGATGTCGCCAGCACCGAGTACGGCCAGCCGGCGGCCCCGGGGACCGCGGCCCTGCGCTGGGAGCCCGAGGCCAAGGAGCGTATGCAACGCATCCCGGCCTTCGTGCGCGGCATGGTGACCCGGGCGGTCGAAAGCTGGTGCGAGAAGAACGGCGTGGCGGTGGTCACCGCCACGGCGCTCGAGGAGATCCGTGCCCGGATGCCGACACCGAAGGTGTTCGGGGCGAAGGCCGCGGCGCCGAAGCAGCCCCCCACGAGCGATTGAATCGCGCTCCGCCGGCTCCCTAATTGAAGATGTCGTCGTCCCCGCTCGACGCCTGCGCCTTCACCTGCTCGTCCATCCACTTCTGGAACTCGTCCGGCTGCTGGACGGTCACGAAGCCGCGCATGCGGTAGTGGCCGAGGCCGCAGAGCTGGGCGCAAGCGATCTCGTAGACGAAGTCGGGTTTGCCGAGGCGCTTGCGCATGTCGTCGGTGGTGATGGTGGGCACCCACCAGACCGGGATGACGATCCCCGGTACGGCGTCCTGCTTGATGCGGAACTCGAGGACGTTGAAGCTGTGGATCACGTCCTTGCTGCTCAGATAGACGATCACCGGCTTGCCCACCTGCAGGTTGAGCTGATTGACCGTGGTGACGTCATCCTTCGCCGCGGGATCGCTGCGGTCGAGCCCCAGCGGGTTGCTCTGGACGTCGATCTTGTCGATCGCGGTGCGGCCGAAGACGCCGTCCGGGCCGGGATAGTGGACGTTCCAGGCGAACTGCTCGCCGACCACCCGCACCACGAGCGCGTCCTTCGCCGCCGGAAACCGCGCGACGCGATCCCCCCAGAGCGGGATCGACAGGCCGATCAGCAAGACCGCCTCGACCAGCGCCACGGCCCCCTCGAGCCAGCTCGAGGCATGGCTGGTCGCGCCGGTGTAGTTGGCCACCGGATTCCTCGCGCGGCGGAAACGCCAGAGGGCGAAGATGAAAAAGGAAATCCAGCCGACGAACAAAACCGCCATCAACCAGTGCACCCAACTGAGGGCGCCGTCGATCTGGGCTCCGTGCGCCGAGGCGTTCAGGGGAAGCCACCGTTCCATCATGTCAAAGAGCTCCGCTGGAATTGGGCCCACTCCGAGGTGATCTGCTCGATCTCGGTCTGTCGAGCGCGGTTACGCAGATAGAAGAAGAACTTTGCAAAGGCACCGAGCACCGCCACGGTGACCGCGAGGAGCAGGAAGACTCCGAGGCGGGCCCCGCTGACGAGAGGTGAGCCGCTGTCCGCGGCGCCGTAGCAGACGTTGCAGGCCATCGCGGGAACGGCGCCGAACGCTCCGAGAACAACCACCGCCAAGCCCACCGCACGGCCCGTTCTCATCGCGGCCTCCTCGAATAGCGCAGGAACCAGGCCTCGTAGACGACCAGCCCCACGCCCACGGCAAAGGCACCCAGGCCACCGAGGAGGCGCGGCGCTCCCGAGAGCGTGGAGGCGCTCAGGACCCAGGCGCCGACCAGGAACGCCAGGGCCGTCGCGCAGGCGATGAAAACGACGTGAAAGCTCTTGAGGTCCATGGCGCGATCAGTTGTGGATCGGGTCGAAGTGCGTCCACAACGGCAGCAGCAGCACGGTGAAGAAGCAGAGGACGGTGAACCCGAGCACCCAATAGATCAGCTTCCGTTCGGAGAGCAGGTGCATGAAGTAGCTGGCGACGAGCCCCCCCTTGATCAAGGCCACGATCAGGGCGATCGCGATGGCGACGGGGATCGGCAGGTGGAGCCGCGAGATCGCCACCGTGACGATGGTGAGGACCATCAACGTGGCGAAGATCAGGATGTACGTCCTGACTTGACGGTCGATATCGGCGTGGTCACCCATGGCGCAGGCTCCTGAGGTCTCTAGAGCAGGTAGAGAACGGGGAAGAGGAAGATCCAGACCAGATCGACGAAGTGCCAGAACAGCCCGGAGTTCTCCACCCGGTTGGTGAAGTGCTCGGGATCGGTCTTCCAGAGCTTGGCGCCCGGGCCCCAGAGATAGGCATTGACCGCCATGCCCCCGATGACGTGCAGCCCGTGGAGGCCGGTGAGCAGGAAGTAGATCGCCAGGAACGTGTTCTTGCTCGGCAGCAGGCCATGGTGAAACTTGGCTGAGTACTCGATGGACTTGATGATCAGGAAGCCGAAGCCGGCCAGCACCGTCAGGCCCTGGAACAGGCGAAACTTGCCGAAGTCGTTGCGCTTGAGCGACGCCCAGGCCATCACCATGGTGACGCTCGACGAGATCAGCACCACGGTGTTGACCGTGGCGAGCGGCACGTTGAGGATCGAGTCGCCGCGCGGCCACACCGCGGCGCCGATGCGCAGCATCAGGTAGGTGGCAAACAGGGCCCCGAAAAGCATGACCTCGGAGGCCAGGAACAGCCAGATGCCGATCTTGCCGTTGTTGAGCCCGGTGTCGGGCCGCTCCGCGACGGTGTAAGGAATCTCCATGGCGCCCCCTCAGGTCTCCTGCTGTGCCGACTGGAACTGCGGCGTGAAGTCCCCGGGGTGTCCCGGCACGCTGTACTCGTAAGGCCCGCGGTACGCCGCGGGGGCGGTGATGAAATTACCGTGCGGCGGCGGCGAGGGCGCCGCCCATTCCAGGGTGGTCGCATCCCAGGGGTTGTCCCCCACCTTCTCGCCGTGCTTGATGCTGTAGAAGAAGTTAAAGATGAAGGGAATCTGGGAGATCGCCAGGCCCCACGCCGAGAACGACATGAACACGTTCCAGTGGGTGACGCCCTTGGCGAAGTCGTAGGAGGCCCCGCCGTCGTAGAGGCGGCGGGACACGCCCGCCAGCCCGACGATGAACATCGGCATGAAGATGCCGTTGATGAACACCAGCGACGGCCAGAAGTGGAGCCTGCCCAGGCGATCGCTCATCTTCCGCCCGGTGGCCTTGGGGAACCAGTAGTAGATGCCGGCGAAGAGCGCGAAGAGAGTGCCCGGCGCCACCACGTAATGGAAGTGCCCGATCACGTAGTACGTGTCATGGAGCGGGATGTCGGCGGCCGAGAGCCCCAGCGGCAGGCCGGTCAGGCCGCCGATGCCGAACATCGGCAGGAAGGCGAGCGCGAAGAGCATCGGCGTGGTGAAGCGGATCGAGCCGCCCCACAGCGAGATGAGCAGCGAGGTCAACAGCGCCACCGAGGGGATCGAGATGATCATCGTGGTGGTCTGGAAGAAGGCCGCCATCGTGGTGCCCATGCCGGTGAAGAACATGTGGTGCGCCCAGACGACGAACGACATGAAGCCCAGGAACCAGAGCGAGTACACCATGATCTTGTAGCCGAAGAGCGGCTTCCTGGTGTTGTTGGCGATCACTTCCGCCACGATCCCGAAGGCCGGCAGGATCAGCACGTAGACCTCGGGGTGGGCCAGGAACCAGAACAGGTGCTGCCAGAGGAGCGGGTTGCCGCCGCCGGTGTAGGCCACGGTCTGGCCGCTCACCACGAGGCCGGTCGGCATGAAGAAGCTCGAGCCGGCCAGCCGGTCCATCAACTGCATGAATCCCGCGGCTTCGAGCGGCGGGAAGGCGAGCAGGAGAAGGAACGAGGTCACCAACTGCGCCCAGACGAAGAACGGCAGGCGCATGAAGGAGAGCCCGGGGGCGCGCAACTGGATGGTGGTGGTGATGAAGTTGACCGCGCCCAGCAGGGAGGAGGTGATGAGAAACGTCATGCCGATGAGCCACACCGTCTGGCCCTGGCCGGCGAGGACCGACAGCGGCGCATACGAGGTCCAGCCGGACTGGGCGGCGCCACCCGGCACGAAGAAGCTCGCGAGCATCGTCATGCCACCCAGGAAGTACGACCAGTAGCTCGCCATGTTGAGCCGCGGGAACGACATGTCGGGGGCGCCGATCTGCAGCGGCAGCACGAAGTTGCCGAAGCCGCCCACCGCCAGCGGCACGACGCCGAGGAAGACCATGATCGTGCCGTGCATGGCGCCGAGCTCGTTGTAGAACTCGGGCAGCATCGAGCCACCGGGCATGCGCGCCTCGCCGAACAGCTTGCCGATCAGCGGCAGCGCGCGGCCGGGAAAGGCGAGCTGCCAGCGCATCAGCATGACCAGGCAGAAGCCGAAGAACAGGAACAGCAGGCCGGTCACCGCATACTGGATGCCGATGACCTTGTGGTCGACCGAGAACACGTACTGGCGCCAGAAGCCCAGTTGCGGGTGCTCGGCGTGCTCGTGCGCGACCTCGTGATGAGCAGGCGCGAGTTCAGTGGTGGCCATGGCTCTCCCTGGTAGCTCTTAGGATTGAACGGTGATTCCCGCGGTCATTTGGCCGGCGGCGCGAACGAGAAGTTGGCGGCGCCCGGCTTGGCGGCGGCGACGGTCACCTTCATGGTCTGGGTCCCCAGCTTCTCGTGCCAGGCCTCGATCTCGTAGTTGCCCGGCGGCAGCCCCGAGATCTTGTACTTGCCGTCCGTGCCCGAGACCGAGAAGAAGGGGTTGGCGAAGACGCCGACGTAGGCGGTCATCCAGCCGTGGACGTCGCACTTGACCAGGAACATGCCCTCTTCCTTGCCGAACTTGGAGTCCGCCGTCAGGCGGTTGGCCGGCATCGCCATGTTGAACGGCGTGTTGACCTTGGGCAGGGCGTGCACGTTGTGCAGCAGGGCGTCCGAGTTGCGCAGTTGCAAGGTCTGGCCGGTCCGGATCCCGAGCACGTGCGGATGGTACTGGCACCCCTTCTGGTCGATCACCACCGGCGTCGCCGGAACGGGGAAGGAACCCTGGACGGGGCCTTTGACCCGCACCATGACGTTGGCCATGGTGTTGCCGGCGCCGAGCACCAGCGCCTCGCTCGGCACCGGGGTCGAGTGCTTGGACTTGCAGACCGGGTCCGCATCCATGGCGATGGGCTTCAAGGTGGGGACCTTGCCGGTGTAGGTGACGGTGCCGGTGATGTCGCCGGCGAAGGCCGTACCGGTGGTAGCGGCGGCAAGGGCGAGCGAGACAGTCAGGCCGGTCAGGGCCGTGAGGTACTTGGGCATTGGAGAGCTCCTCTCAAACATTCTCGAAGGTGAGCGATTCCGGCAGGCGCGGATCGCGCAGGGGGACCAGCGCCTGCCGCTTGAGCGCGAAACCGAAAGCCGCCATGAACAAGCCGCAAGAGCCGATCAGGGCCGTGGCGTCGAGCAGGTTGGGAGCCATACCGGCCGGGTGGAGGTTGGGCATGACCAGCCAGTATAGATCAAGCAAGTGCATGGCCAGCAACCACGTCGCCGCCACCGCGAGAGCCGTGGGGCTCCGCTTGACGGTGCGCGGCAGGAGGAAGAAGAACGGCACCACGAAGTGGCCGAGGGCCAGGCCGGCGGTGGCGAGGCTCCAGGAGTGGACGTTGCGATGGGCGAAGAAAACGGTCTCCTCCGGCAGGTTGGCGTACCAGATGAGCAGGTACTGGGAAAACGCCATGTAGGCCCAGAAGGCGACAAAGGTGAAGAGGAGCTTGGCGATGTCGTGCTGGTGCTCGGCGCTCACCACCCCGGCCAGCAAGCCGGTGCGCCGCGCGGCGATCACCACCAGCGCCAGGAAGGCGAAGAAGGCCATGGCCGAGCCGGCGAAGAAGTAGAGGCCGAAGATCGTCGAGTACCAGTCGGGGCTGAGCGACATCAGCCAGTCGAAGGCAAAGAAGGTCACGGAGAGGGCGAACAGCAGCAGCGCCACGGGGCTTGCCCGCCGCATCCGCCGGGTGAGCTCGTGGTCGCCGGTGACGTCCTGGAGCTTCGACAGCCGGCCAAACCAGAGCGCCAGGGCCGACCAGATGACGAAGTAGGCCACGGTGCGGAGGACGAAGAATTTGACGTTGAGGTAGGGCTGCTTGTGGAGGAGCAGGGGGTCGAGCTTTACCGCCTCGGCGTGGCTCCAATGGAAGAGGTCGCCCATGCCGAAGAGCAGTGGCACGAAGAGCAGCGCCAGGAAGGGCAGCGTCGCCATGGCGTTTTCGGCGATCCGCCGCACCACCACGCTCCAGCCCGCCTGCGTGGCGTGCTGGACGAGCACGAAGAAGAGCCCGCCCAGGGCCACGCTCAGGGCAAAGAGCGCGCCGACGAGCCAGGAGTGCCAGAGCTGGGGCCGGGCCGCCTCGCTCGCCAGACCGAGGGCCAGGCTGCCGCCGAGCCCCACCACCGCCAGCACCAGGCCGATCGCCGGCAAGCGGCGCCAGGAGTGCTCGGCCGGCAACCACAGCGAGGCCCCGCGCAGCACGGCCGGCCCGTGAGAGGCGGGGGCGGAGGGATGTCCGGGGTCGCTCATGGCGTGGCTCGCGTCGTGGCATCGCCGGATGTGCCGGATGTGCCGGGTGCGCCAGGTGTGGAGGGCGGGGGGAGCTTGGCGGGCTTGGAGGAGCTCGCCACCAGCTCGACCCCTGTGGAACCCAGCCGGCGCAGCAGGTCGACGGTCCGGTCGGCGTCGAAGAGCGGGTCCCAGGACTCGATCGAGATAAAGAAGCCGTCGTCGCTCGCCCGTTCGAACCTGGCGGACGCGAAGAGCGGGTGATGAAGCGTCGGCAACTGGTTGAAGGCGAACATGCCGAACACGGCGCCCAGGGCGCCGCCCAGCACCCCCAGCTCGAAGGTCACGGGGATGAAGGCCGGCCAACTGAAGAAGGGCTTGCCGCTGATCACCAGCGGGTAGGCGATGGTGCTGATCCAGCCCTGAAGGCCCATGCCGGTGGCGGCGCCGCCGAGCCCCGTCACCAGAGACACCCACGGCAGGCGCGAGGCTTTGAGGCCCATGGCGCGCTCGAGCCCGTGGACGGGGAACGGCGTGTGCGCGTCCCAGCGGGTGTAGCCGGCGTCGCGCACGCCCTCGCAGGCGTGGTAGAGCTCGGCCGGGGTGGCAAACTCGGCGAGCGCGCCGAAAAGCTCGCCGGGCGGCAGGCTGGGGCGCATTATTCCCCTCAATATTCCCTTCAAAGCGCCCATCAGGTGGTTCCTCCGCGGGCGAGATCGAGCGCCCCCCCGGCCGCGGCCGGCGCGTGCTCGATCTGCGGCGCCTCGTGGGGGTGGGCGATCGCCTGCGGCAGCACGCTCTTCACCTCGGCCGTGGCGACGATGGGCAGGAAGCGCACGAAGAGGCAGAACAGGGTGAAGAACAGGCCGAAGCTGCCGATCATGGTCGTGATGTCGAAGAGGGTGGGAGTGAAATAGAACCAGCTCGACGGCAGGAAGTCGCGGTGGAGCGAGGTGACGATGATGACGAAGCGCTCGAACCACATGCCGACGTTGACGAAGATCGACAGCACGAACAGCCAGACCAGGGACGACCGCACCTTCTTGAACCAGAAGAGCTGCGGCAGGATCACGTTGCAGGTCACCATGGTCCAGTAGGCCCAGGCGTAGGGTCCCAGGGCGCGGTTCTTGAAAGTGAAGAGCTCGTAGGCGCTGCCCGAGAACCAGGCGATGAAGAACTCCAGGCTGTAGGCGTATCCCACCATCGTGCCGGTGAGCAGCATGACCTTGGCCATGTAGTCGAAGTGCTTCATGGTGATGATCTGCTCGAGACCGAAGGCCTTGCGCATGATCACCATCAGCGTCAGCACCATTGCGAAGCCCGAGAAGATGGCGCCGGCGACGAAGTAGGGCGGGAAGATCGTGGTGTGCCAGCCGGGGAGCTGGGAGGTCGCGAAGTCCATCGACACGATCGAGTGCACGGACAGCACCAGGGGCGTCGCGAGGCCGGCCAGGATCAGGTACGCCGTCTCGTAGTGCTTCCAATGGCGCATCGAGCCGCGCCAGCCCAGGGCCAGCGCGGCGAAGCTCTTCTGCCGCAGGCCGGTCGAGCGGTCGCGCATGGTGGCGAGATCCGGCACCAGGCCCACATACCAGAAGAGGAGGGAGACGGTGCCGTAGATCGAGACCGCGAAGACGTCCCACATCAGGGGGCTTCGGAACTGCGGCCACATCCCCATCTGGTTCGGGATCGGGAACATCCAGTACGCCACCCATGGGCGGCCGATGTGGATGCCGGGAAAGACCAGCGCGCACGCCACCGCGAAGAGGGTCATCGCCTCCGCCGAGCGGTTGATCGAGGTGCGCCATTTCTGGCGGAAAAGGAAAAGGATCGCCGAGATCAGGGTGCCGGCGTGGCCGATGCCGACCCAGAAGACGAAGTTGGTGATGTCGAAGGCCCAGCCGACGGGATTGTTGAGGCCCCAGACCCCGATCCCCTCCCAGAACAGCCAGGCGATGCTGACGCCGAGCATGCCGAGCATCGAGAGGGAGATCAGGAAGCAGATCCACCAGCCGCGGGTGGGCGGGCGCTCCATCGGCCGTGCCACCGCCTCGGTGATGGCATGGAACGTCTGGGCGCCCAGGATCAACGGGGCACGATGGTCGACCGGATCGAATTCGGAAACGGCCAGCCCCGTCGAAGGCTCGACGGTCTGGCCGGGACGGCCTGCGATCGGGCTGCTCTCGCTTTGAGTTCCGCTCATCCCTTGCTCATCGCCGTATGGGGCGTCTACTCATGCCCAG
>JBDSHF010000472.1:0-4714 GCA_039918595.1 Thermoanaerobaculia bacterium | reverse complement strand
TCCTGGAGGGCGGTCCGCCATTCGGCGGCGGTCTTGGGGTCCTTCAGCATCTCGGCCGCGAGCCCTTCGAGCACCCGCGAATCAATATACTCCTTCCCCTCGAAGATCGACGACAGCAGCCCCCAGGAGAGCAGCGAGTCCACGGCCTCGGGCTCCAGGAGCTGGACCGCCAGCTCGAAGTCCGGCTGGTCCGCCGGGATCCAGAGAGCTCCGGCGGGGATCCGGCGCCGTTCCGCCGCGCGCTCGACCTTGGCGGTCACCCGCGTCAGCCCCTGATAGGAGCCCGGCGCGGGCTGCGGCTCGGCGACCCGCATCGTCTCCACCTCGATCTCCGCCGGCTGGCTCAGCCTGGCGACGCGCAGCCCCTGGCCGCGCAGCCGCTGCTCGATCTGCGGCCAGCCGGGGAGCACCAGGTAGCCGCGCGGCCGCGGGACGGTCCGCACCGCTTTCGAGCCGTGGAACCAGGGCACCTCCATGGCGTTGAGCTCGCCGCGGCGGAAGAGGAGGAGGGGCTGGCCACTGACCACCGAGGTCTTCGTCTCCCCGGCGTAGACGGGGAGGCGGATGCGGTCCGGCCGGTCGCTCTGCTCGAAGTTGACCACCACGTCCGAGGGCGGGGCGTCCGGCTTCCCCAGGGCCACCTCGGCCGCCTCGGCGCCGGCCACGGCGCGGGTCAGCGCCGCCGGATCGCGGGCCACCTCGTCGAGCAGCGACAGCAGGAAGTCGTGGGTGGCCATCACCCGCTGCCGGTAGGGCTTGTAGGAGTGCGTCTCGACCAGGATCGACGGCCGGTTGCGCAGCGGAAAGTAGCCGGTGGAGTAGCGCGGCTGCCCCACCCAGGAGCTGAACCCCTTGGCGGGGTCGTTGCGGTCGACCAGGTCGACGTAGGGGCCCACCTTGTGCCCCGCCTTCCCGGTCGCCGCGAGCACGGCCGGCATGTGGGCGCGCAGCCAGGCGTCGACCGGCGCCGGGGCCTGCGGCGCCTCGGCCCAGGACCAGGTCAGCACCCAGTCCATGTCGATGCCGTCGGTGACGTGGTCGTCGACGTGGAGGTGGGGGCGCCAGTCGTTGACCAGGGCGATCAGCGAGCGCGCCTCCTCGGAGGAGATCTTCAGATAGTCCCGGTTGAGGTCGAGCCCGTTGGTGGTGGTGCGGAACCCCATCCCCTGCCTCGGGCCGTTCTGGTTGGGGCGGTTGAACGGCGAGATCCGCTCGTGGCCGTCGACGTTGTAGATCGGCAGCACGACCAGGGTGACCGCTTCCAGGACCTCCGCGTGCCGCCCCAGCGCGAGGTCGCGCAGCAGCATCAGCGAGGCGTCCTTCCCCTCGATCTCGCCGGCGTGGATGCCGTTCTGGATCAGCACCACCGGCTTGCTCAACCGCTGCGCCTTGCGGCCGGTGAACGCCTTCTCCCGCGAAACGACGACGAACGGCAGCGCCCGCCCCTCGCCCGAGGAACCGTAGAAGCCGAGGTACATCTCGGGGAAATGGGCCTGCAGCTTGCGCAGGAAGCCGAGCGTCTCCTCGTAATTGGAAGTCGCCTCGAAGCCGGAAGCCTCGGCGCGGGTGCGCAGCGCCTCGATCTCCTCCCGCTCCTGGTGGGAGAGCGCGCCCCGCGGCCCCGCCGCCGTGGGGATCTCGTCCTCGTCCGGATCGCCGGGCGGGGCCTGCGCCGAGGTGGCGAAGGGGAACAGGCAGAGCAGCAAAATCAGCAGGTTGCGCACGCTTCGAGTCATGGAAAGACCTCCCGGAATGGGGCGAACTGTAGCAGAGCCCCAGATGCAAACAGAATAATAGTGGCGCTACTGGCATGAACCATGCAATTTACATTGTTCAGGAGCTGATGCTCCTTTTGCGGTTTATCCAGTCACCCAGCAGAGAGGAGTTCAATCATGCCCCGTAATCTTCGCGAGAGAGCGTTCCGGATCGCATTGGTGACCGCGATCGCGGCGCTTCCGTGCGCACCCCTGAGAGCGGCAAATCCGTCAGCCGGAACGGTTTCCGGGACGGCCACCCAGTCAGCCTGGACCGGGGGCCCGCTGACCCCCTCGGCGTCCAACACCTGCGGCGGCGCCAACAGCTCCAAGTGTGACAATTACAAGCTGACCCTCGTTCCGCCTGCCTATTCCTTCAAGGTCGAGATCTCGATCGCCGGCGGCGCGGCGGACGACTACGACCTCGAGGTCTACGCTCCGGACGGCAGCCTCGCGGGGAGCTCGGGCAACGGCCCCGGCGAGGCGGAGAAGGTGGTCCTCACCAATCCGGCGGGCGGGACCTATACGGTGAGCGCCTCGCCGTACGCGCCGCTCACCGGCTACAACGGCACCGCCAAGGTTTCGCAGATCGCGCCGCCGCCGCCCGCCTCGACCGAGAAGGCGCCGGCCTACGCCAACTACCCGGCGCCGGCCCCCCTGGGCCAGAGCGCGGGGGAGCCGTCGATCGGCCTCGACCGCGCGACTGGGAAGGCGATGTACGTCGCGGGCACGGAGACGCTCCGGGTCTCCTTCAACGATTGCTCCTCGCCGGCCACCGCGAAGTGGGAGAATGTCTCCGCCACCCTGACCTCGCAGATCACCTTCGACCCGATTCTGTCGACCGATCAGGCGCTCGGGCGGACCTTCGTCTCGCAACTCCTGCCGGCCAAGGTGAGCCTGATGGCCTACACGGACGACGACGGCGCCACCTGGCTGCCGAGCCAGGGCTCCGGGATCAACTCCGGCGTCGACCACCAGACGATCGGCTGCGGCCCCTTCGCCCCCGGCGTTCTGAAGACGCTGGCCTCCTACCCCCGCATCGTCTACTACTGCTCCCAGGACATCGGGCTGGCGCAGTGCGCCAGCAGCCTCGACGGCGGCCGCACCTTCGGCGTCGCGGTGCCGATCTACAACCTCACCCAGTGCGTCGGCATCCATGGCCACGTCAAGGTGGCGCCGGACGGCACGGCCTACGTCCCCAACAAGAACTGCGGCGGCAGCCAGGGGCTCGCGGTCAGCCGCGACAACGGCCTGACCTGGACGGTGAAGACCGTGCCCGGCAGCGCGTCGTCGAGCTGGGACCCCTCGCTCGGCATCGCCAAGGACGGCACCGTCTACTTCGGCTACATGAACGGCGACGGCCACCCCAATGTCGCGGTCTCGCACGACGAGGGGGACACCTGGACCAACATCCAGGACGTGGGCACCACCCTCGGCCTCCAGAACATCGCCTTCCCCGCCGTGGTGGCGGGGGACCCCGACCGCGCGGCCTTCGCCTTCCTCGGCACCACGACGGGCGGCGACCTCGGCGGCGAGGACCCGAACGCGCCGGCCGTCTGGCACCTCTACGTCTCCCACACCTATGACGGCGGGGCGACCTGGGTGACCACCGACGCGACGCCGAACGATCCGGTGCAGCGCGGCACCATCTGCTCCGCCGGCACCACCTGCGGCGGCACCCGCAACCTTCTCGACTTCATGGACGCCACGGTCGACGCCCAGGGCCGGGTCCTCGTCGGCTACGCCGACGGCTGCGTCGGCGGCTGCGTCAACGGCGGCACCAACAGCGGCACGGCGCTGGCGACGATCGCCCGCGAGTCCAGCGGCAAGGGGGTCTATGCGGCCTACGACCTGCCGCTCAGCTTCCCCGCCGCCCCCTATGTTCAGGCCACCCAGTCCGGCGGCACCGTCCACGTCACCTGGTCGACGCCCGACGACCACGGCTCGCCGATCCTCGCCTACCGCCTCTCCCGGCGCCTCGCGGGAGGCTCCATGGAACAGTTCCTGGGCGTCGGCGCCGACGTCCACGCTTACGATGAGACGCCGCCGGCGGGGACCCAGTCCTATAGCGTGAAGGCGGTGAACGCGCAGGGCGAGAGCCCGGCGTGCGGCGAGGCCACGCTGGTGGTGGCGCCGCCGGCGAACCAGGCCTGCACCGCTCCGGGCGTCCGCCTGGCCACCGATCCGGCCGGCGATTCGCTGGTGCCGGCGCTCGACGTCCAGTCGCTCTCGATCGCCGAGCCGCCGGGCGCCACGCGCAAGATCGTCTTCACCCTCAAGGTCGCCAGTCTGTCGACCCTCACCCCCGGCAACGCCTGGATGATCCTGTGGAACCGGCCGCTGCCCGACGCCACCTACGACCGCAACTACGTAGTCATGCGGGCGACCGGCCTGGGCACGGTCGCCTACAAGTACGGCAAGATCTCGCCGCCCAACGTCAATCAGGCGACCGACCTCGGCAGCGCGATCGGCACCTACTCGGCGGACGGCACGATCACCCTCACCATCACGCCCGCCCAGGCGGACAACGTGGCGGTCGGCCAGGACCTGCCGGCGATCGAGGTCCGCACCTTCGCCGCCAACGTGAGCGGCCAGCCGTCGTCGCAGACGACCTCGATCGATCACACCAACGCGGCGAACTACACGCTGGTGGGCACCGCCGCGTGCGGAGGTCAGTAGTGAAATTTTAGGAAGGCTGCGCGGGCACGGGCCCGCCAGTCGGGAGGGATGCGGCTTGCCGCTTTCGACTGAGTTGCTGTTTTCTCCCCGTAACCACGCGCCGGGTTTCCCTCCGGCGCGTTCTTTTATTCTGGGTCTGACTTTTGAGGCCCAACGGGCCGCCCTCCTTTAGCCCAGGGCATCGCCCTGGGATTGGGGGCAGCCCAGGGCGATGCCCTGGGATTGGGGGGCCGGGCGCCCTGGGGGCGTGGGGCCGGGCGCCCTGGGATTGTGAGGGCCGG
>JBDSHF010000471.1:0-9854 GCA_039918595.1 Thermoanaerobaculia bacterium | reverse complement strand
CCTCCCCCGGCAACTGGTAGAGGCCGTTGCGCCGGAACGCCCCCAGGTCCCGCAGGTCGCGGCTGATGCTCGACTGCGTGACGTCGAATCCCAGCCGGTAGAGGTGCTGGACCAGCTCCTTCTGCTCTCGGATCTCGAGCCCCTGCTCGAACAGCTCCTGAATCGCCTTGTGCCGGCTCGCCCTCACCTTCGGATCTCTCGACATCGGCTCCCCCTTTCCCTGGAGTCACCAGCATCCCTCACTTGCGCAAGATTGTCAATACAATCGCAGAAAGACCCATTGACATGCGCACTTGCATGCACTAACTTCTGCCTCGGCAATACGGCTTGCAGAGGGACGGGCGGGGTGGTCACGGACGAGGACGAGAGTTTCGGCGCCAATTCCGGTGCCTTATCGACGGGGCTTCAGGCTCCGAGGAGCAGAACCATGAGTAGCGAGCTGACGTACAAGGGGAAGATCGAGGACTGGAACCGCCTGAAGGACCGGCTGACCGTTAATGCAACCGAGCTTGCGCATCTCGAAGGTTTGCGAACGCAGTTGGGCACGGTCCTGGACCAGACGCGCCAGATCGCCGCGGCGCAGGCGGCCCAGAAGGCGGCCAAGCAGGAGGCGTCGAAGACTCTCAAGACCGCCGTCGTCGAGGGGGACCGGCTGGCGAACCTGCTGCGGACGGCCTTGAAGCAGCACTACGGCATCCGGGCGGAGAAGCTTGCCGAGTTCGGCATGCAGCCGTTCCGGGGGCGGAACCTGACGGCGAAGGCGAAGCAGCCGAAGACGAAGCAGCCGAAAGCGGCCGCCTCTCCCACCGGCACGGCGCCGGCCGCCTCCGAGCCAGCCGGCGAATAGCCGGTCCCCCCTCCCCATTCTCCTCCCAGGCGTGCTTCGGCACGCCTTTTTCGTGTCCCGCCTCCTCGCCCAACCCTTCGACCTATCGATAGATCGGCTTGACGATCGATAGGCCGCCCTGGATATCGATACGTCGAGCTGGCTATCGATAGGCCGAGCCGACCCATCGATCCATCGACACGGCGATCGATACGTCGGGCCGGCCCATGGCCAGTCGCGCCGGCTATCGATAGGTCGGTCCGGCTATCGGTAGGCCGGGCCGGCGAATCGATGCGACGGCCTGGATATCGATAGGTCTGGTCGGCCTATGGACAGGCTGGGCCGGCTATGGATACGCCGGCCTGGCTATCGATACGCCGGCCTGGCTATCGATACGCCGGGCTGGATATCGATAGGCCGGGCCGGCCGATGGATACACCGGGCCGGCTATCGATAAGCCAGGCGGACGATGGATAGGTCGAGGCATCCTATCGATCGGCAAGACGAAATATCGATAGGCCGGAAGGCGCTCAAATGCAGCGATGCCCGTTGCAGCAGCACTTGGGGAGGATCACATGGGATCTCGTCATCACGAGATGGCCCTCCGTGTTGGCACGCACCAAGCCGAACACCACGACGCGATGCCGCCTTTCGTTAGCGTAGCGGAGGCTCAGGCGCTCTCGCAATCGGCCGTTGAGCGAGCCCTCCACGAGGTCTTTGCCCGACACGAGATCTTCGGGGATGTTCAAGAGGATCATCTGATCGATCACCCCGTCCTCTCCGACCTCGGCCCGGAACCACATCTCCTGGCCGGCCAAGCTCACCGGCAGCCCCGCGTCGAAGTCGATCGGTGCCACCGCCGGGACGGGGATCTCCCGGCTGTTGTGGGGAGGGTCCGCGTCCTCGATCACGAGGACGGTGGAGGGAGAGGCACCCTTCCCGCGTGGGCGAAAGCGCTCGGCCTCGTTCTGGACTCGGTCCGCGAACTTGCCGGTCGAGGCTCTCAGCACGGCTCCCGCAGACGACACGAGCGCCCATTCCTCGAAGTTGAAGGAACCCTCCCGCCGCGTTCCCGGATGCAGGAGGCCGAATCCTAGCTGATAGCCGGCGAGCTTGGCACCTCCATCCTCGCCCATCACGATCGTATGGGAGCTCTTCGTCAGAGCGCAGCCGCCGGCACCACCACCACCGCCGCCACCGACGCCACCGATCGGCTCGCACGTGCAGCTACAGAAGATAACCGAACCGGAGATGTCGCCATGGCAACTGGCCATCTGATCGAGGTAGCAGCAAGCCGAGCAATTCGTACCGTTGAAGTGGCATTCACAACAGATGCCCTGCGCTTCGGCGGCGCCTGGCAGCAGGACGGCCAGCGCCACCAGAACAACCGGGATCAGTTGACCACGGCTCAAGGGCATGAGGCGCTCTCCTTTCTTGCGATTTCGTCCTCCCCGCGGGAGGACCCTGCGGCGGCCACCCCGATGCAGGGCTCCACGACGCGCGACTCGCACGGAGCGGCTCCGCGGCACCCCTGGCGCCTTGAAGAGCTTAATTATTTAGATGCAGCACGTCAACTGAATGCGCTCCGGGCGCGAGCTGCTAAACGCTCCAGGATTGGTGTTCGGCTGCTTCGATTTCGTCGTTACGCCGGAGGGCGAGCATCCTCGGTGAGCCACTGGATCCAGCACGAGGAGCCGGACGGGTGACGCGCGAGCTGCTCGGGTGAAGTCCGCCTCGCCCATAGGGCGGAATTTATCCAGCCTGGGGTGTCAACCCCAGGTAGGTGGCCTCAGCGTCCAGGGTCGAATGAGTCTGCCGGCCCCTGCGGGGGCTTGGGATTGTGGGACCTCGAACCTGGGGTTAACACCCCAGGCTGGATAAATTCCGCCCTGCGGGCGGTCCGGACAAAGAGCTTAGAGACTTCGAAACACACTCTCAAATCTCAGGCGGCGGCCGTTCTACTCCACGCCCTGGGTGATGACGAACAGGTAGAGGGCCTGCTTGGTCTCGAGGTCCAGGAACTTTGCGCCGCCGGTCAGGGCAAACACGAAGGGCGTGAACGACAATTCCAGATCGACCTCGACGGTCGCCGAGCTTCCTTTGACGGTGAAGTGATTGTTGTGGACCACGCCGGCCAGATCGATCTCCTCGATCGGGGTCGGCCCGCCGAAGTGGCGTAGCGTGCCCGTCGCGCGGCCGTCCCCCTGGTCGTCCAGGGTAAGGTTCGCCGTGTAATTCGCCTCGCCGTCGAAGCTGATGAACCTGGCTTGCCAGATCGCCATACTCATTCCTCCCTCCCGCTCAAGCGGGTCCGTTCCTTCGGTCTGTGATCCGGATCATACGCCCGCCGTCCTCAAAACCCCACCCGGAACTCCGCCCTGGAAGGAGCCCACTGGCCTATAATGACCCGGTGCTATTCGAGTGGGACCCGGACAAGGCCGCCCACAATCTGGATAAGCACGGCGTCACCTTCGAGGAGGCGCAGACGGTCTTCGAGGACGACCTCTTCGTCGTATTCGAAGACCCGGACCATTCAGGCTATGAGAAGCGCTATCTCATCATGGGACAATCCAGGGAAGGGCGCCTTCTTGTCGTCTCTTACACCGAGCGATCCAGGCGGGCTCGCCTGATCAGCGCTCGTCCGGCAACGCGCCGTGAGCGGAAAGCCTATGAAGAAGTCTAAAGCGGATCTCGAAGACGACCTGAGGCCTGAGTACGATTTCCATGCTCTCCGGGTGGTCGCCCGAGGCCCGGGCCGCAAGGACCCTGGCGAAGTCTCCATCTCTTTGGCTCCGGATGTCGCCAAAGTCTTCCCGGACTCCGAGTCCGTGAACGAAGCACTTCGGTTCCTGATGAGGATCACCGAGAAGGAAATGGCCCGCCAGTCGTAATCGGCAGGCTCAAAACCCCATCCGGAACTCCGCTCCCCCGCCCTCGCCCGCTTCCAGGCCGAAGGCGAAGCCGTGGGCGGAGAGGATCTCCTGCACCAGTGTCAGCCCGAGGCCGCGGCCGTTTCGCTTAGTCGAGAAGAAGGGGGTGAAAAGGAGGGCTCGGACCTCCTCCGGGATGCCGGGACCGGAGTCGCGGATCGCCAGGGAGCCGCGGTCCAGGCGGAGAGCGATCCGGCCATCCTCGCCGATCGACTCCATGGCGTTCTTGAGGACGTTCACCACCACCTGCTCGATCTGGTTGCGGTCGAGCTCGACCGGCGGGATGGTTTCCGCTCCATCCCAGACGACGGCGATGCGCCGCCGGTCCAGCTCCGGCCTCAGGAGGATCAGGATCTCGTCCACGAGTTGCTTGACGTCCGTCGGCCGGCGGTCGGGCGGCGGCAGGCGTACCACCTCCGCGAAGCCGTTCATGAAGGCGCGCAGATTCTCCAGCCGCGTGATCGCCACCGTGATCGCCTGCAGGTAATCCTCCCGGTCCTCCGCCCCGAGATCGCCGGCGTAGCCACGGAAGGAGTCGAGCAGCGAGCCGACCGCCCCCACCGAGTTGTTGATCTCATGGGACATCATCCGGATCAGCTTGCCGTAGGCCGCCTTCTCCGAGGCCCGCAGCTCCTCAGTGAGCTCCTCGAGCAGCAGGAAGCTGCGCGGGAAGCCGCGGTCGAAGAACCCCGCACGGGTCACCTTGAGCCGCCGGCCGCCTTGAAGGGCGAGGATCTCCGAGCCCCCTTCCGGGATCATCGCCAGGGCGCCTCCGAGCTCCCTTCCCTGCATCTCCGCCGCGGCGACCTCCAGTAGCTTCTCGGCCGCCGGATTCAGCGAGGAGACGCGAGCGTCGAAGTCCAGCGTCAGGACGCCGGCCGGCGAGGCGGCGAGGATCTTCTCCAGGAAGTAATGCTGCTCCTGCTGCTTGAGCCGCTCCTCCCGCAGGCGATCGATCATCCGGTTGTAGATGCGGATCAGGGAGTCCATCTCCGGCTGCCCCACCTCGCGGAACTGGGAGGTGAAGTCGCGCTCTCCGATCAGCTCCGCTCCGGTGCGGATCAGGTCCAGGGGGACGAAGAAGGTCCGCACCAGCAGCACGCCGAAGACGATCGAGAGGACGAACAGCCCCTCGACCGCCAGCAGCCAGAGCCGGTTCTCGCGCAGAACGAAAACCGAGATCACCGCGAGGACCGCGTGGATCAGGACCAGATAGACGATGATTTTGGCCCGCAGGCTCATGCGGGCCTCAATGCGATTCGAGCCCGTATTTCTCGAAACGCCGGTAGAGCGCGGCTCGCGAGAGCCCCAGCGCCTCGGCCACCCGCGTGACGTTCCCCTCGTAGTGGCGCATGCATTTGACGATCATCGCCTTTTCCATCTCGTCGAGCGTCATGGTGCCCGGGCTCGGAAGCGCCGTGCCGCCTCGTGCCTCCCGCTCCTCCAGGCCGGAGAGGGCCACCAGATCGCCGGCGTCGAGCCGGTCGCCGTCGATCACCAGCACGGCGCGCTCGATCGTCTGCTTGAGCTGGCGGATGTTGCCCGGCCACGGCTGGTCCTGAAGCCAGCCGAGGGCGCGGTCGGTGAGCGCGACCGGCGACCGCCGGTAGGTGCGCGCGGAAAGATCGAGGAAGTGCCGGGCGAGCAGCGGGATGTCCCCCCGGCGCTCGCGCAACGCCGGCAATCGCATGGCGATCAGGTTCAGCCGGTAGAGGAGGTCCTCGCGGAACTGCCCGCGCGCCACCATCTCCCCGAGGTCGCGGTTGGTGGCCGAGACCACCCGCACGTCCACGGTGCGCGTGGCGCTCGATCCCAGCACCTCGTAGGAACGGTCCTGGAGCACCCGCAGCAGCTTCACCTGGGCCGACGGATCGACCTCGCCGATCTCGTCGAGGAAGATGGTGCCGCGGCCGGCCATTTCGAAGCGCCCCTTGCGGTCCGCCCGGGCGTCGGTGAAGGCGCCCTTGACGTGGCCGAACATCTCGCTCTCGAAGAGGGTCGAGGAGATCCCACCCAGGTTCACCTTGACGAACGGGCCATCCTGGCGCCGGCTGTTGCGATGGATCGCCTCGGCCACCAGCTCCTTGCCGGTACCGCTCTCGCCGGTGATCAGCACCGAGGCGTCGGTCGGCGCGACGCGGCCGATCAGCTCGAGGATTTTGAGGAAACGCGGCTCGACGCCGATCAGGGCGCGGAAATCACCGCGCCGGTCGAGCTCCTCGCGGCTCGCCGGCGTCCCCTTGCCCTCCTGTTGATTGGCGAATTGGTGGGCGAGCGACAGGGCGGTCTCCACCGTCTGCAGGAGCTGGGCGTTCGACCACGGCTTGGTCACGAAATCCGCCGCGCCGGCCTTCATCCCCTCGACCGCCAGGCCGATCGATCCCCAGGCGGTGATCAGGATCACCGGCATCCGCGGCCGCAGCCGCCGGATCGCGGCCAGCAACTCCAGCCCCTCCTCCCCCGTGGTGGCGCGGGAGAAATTCATGTCCTGGAGCACGAGGTCGAACTCGGCCTCGCGCAGCACGGCCAACGCCTCCTCCTGCGAACGGGCCGCCCGCGTGGGGTGGCCGTGCCGCTTGAGGAGGAGGCCGAGGGAAGCCACCACCGACGGGTCGTCGTCGACGATCAGAATCATCGCTTCATTCGTAGCGCAACGCCTCGGCGGGCTGCACCCGGGCCGCCAGGGTGCTCGGGTAGAGGGTGCAGAGGATGGAGATCAGATACATGGTGATCATGGCGAACAGCAGCCCGCTGGCGAAGACCCGGTTGGAGAGCACGCCGATCAGGTCGAGCACCGGGATCTGGACGACCAGGAGAGTCCCGATCAGGACGCCCAGGCTGGTCACCACCATCTGCTCCAGCAGGAGCTGACGGTGTACGGCCGCGCGCGACGCCCCGGCCGCCCGTCGCAGACCGATCTCGCGGGTACGCTGGAGGAGATTCTGCCACAGCACCCCGATCAGGCCGAGTCCGACCATCAGCAGCAGGAAAAAAGCCACCGTGCCGGCCACGATGAGCGGCGTCAGGAAGAATCGGGACGACGTCGCCCGCACCTGCGCCAGCGGCAGCACCTCGAAGGACCAGTCCGGCGCCACCGCCTGCATGTGCTTCACGAGCGCCTCCTCGAACTCCGGGCTGGTGCCCGGCCGCACCCGGACCAGGAGGTTGGAGGGCGTCCGGCCGTGTCCGCGCAGATCCGTGAGCCGGAACATGAAGTTGTCGTTCGGCATCAGCTCGCCCGATTTACGGAAGTCGCTCACCACGCCGATCACCCGGCGCTGGCGCTCGTTGGGCTCCGGCTTGCCGAACGGCCGGCCGACGGGATCGGCGGTGCCATAGACCGTGCGCGCCAGCTCGCGGTCGATGACGATCGGCTCCCAGGCCAGCCCGGAATCTGCGTCCTGGAACCAGCGGCCAGCGACCATCTTCAGGCCCATCACGTCCGCGAATCCCGGAGTGACCTCGTCCAAAGCCATCTCCACATTCTTGCCGTCGATCGTCCAGTTGCCGCCAAACCCCCCTTGGTCGAAAGGGGTCACCGCCGTGCCGGCCGCGGCCTCCACGGCTCCGAACGATCTCACTTCCCGCAGCAACCGATCGAACAGAACCGCCTGCTCGGGAGAGCCGTTATCGCCGGGGCTGCCCCCGGCACGAGCGATCCCGACGCGGACGTTCCAGACGTTTTTCCACTCGAATCCGAGCGGGCGCCGGTAGTTGTCGAGAAAGAACAGCCCCAGCGTCGCCACCCCGAAGACGACCAGGAAGGAGGCGCAGATCTCGAGGACCATCAGCGCGTTGGAGCGCTTGCGGTTCCAGACCAGCTTGAGGAGATGACGGATCATGCGGACCTCCCGCGAAGAGCTTGGACAGGGTGGAGCTTCGACATCCGCCAAGCCGGATAGACGCCCGACAAGAGGCCGAAGAAGAGGGCGATCGCCAGGCCGTACAGGAAGACGCGAGCGTTGATCTGCAGCCCGGCGTGCTCGATCAGGCCGCTGGCATTGAAAATCCGCAGCACCACGGCCGCGAGCGCGAGGCCGACGCCGGCACCGATCAGCGTCAGCACCAGGTTCTCGATCAGGAACTGCCCGATGAGCGTGCGCGAGGAGGCGCCGAACGCCCGCCGAACGCCGATCTCCGACGCGCGGTCGAGGATGCGGCTCAGGTTGATGTTCACCAGGTTGATCGTGGGCAGCAGCATGAAACCCAGCATCAGCGCCAGCAGTACCGCCCGCAACTGGATCGCCGGATCCACCACCGGCGGGCCGGGGAGGAAGAGCCGGGCGGCCCCTTCGAACAGGGTGTCGGCCCCGGCGATGAGGGTCTTGAACTCCTTGGGATCGGGAATCTGCTTTTCAGCCCCGCGCAGGATGGACTGGAACTCCGCCTTGATCTGCGGCAGGTCGGCAGGGCTGCGGGCGAGGATCAGGGCCGAGAAATGGCCCATCCATCCCTGTTTGTAGCCGCTCGACTTGGCGGTCGAGATCGGCACCCAGAGATCGGCCGACGAGGAGTAGCGGAGAACAGGGACGTCCCGCACCACGCCCACCACTCGGAAGCTCTGACCGTCCGCCTCCAACGTCTTTCCCACCGCCGGCCGGCCGTCGAAGAAGCGCTGCCGCGTCGTCTCGCTGATCACCGCGACCCGGCGGCCGTTCTCCTCGTCCGCGGCGGTGAACGGCTCCCCTTCCACAAAGTCGAACGCGAGCACCCGCCAGAATTCTCCGTCCGTGCGGCGCATCGAGGACTGGATCTTGCGGCCGTTCAGGTAGGAGACGACGCTCTCCGCAAAAGTCGTGATCGTGATCCGCTCGACGCTCGGGAGCTTCGCCATCGGACGCACGTAGCGATCGAGAAAGGCGTAGCCGACCGGCGCAGTCGAGGTGTTCTCCGGCCCCTTCATCGTCATTCGGTAGACGCCGAGCATGCGGCCGGCGTGGACCTCCGGCGCCCCCGTCGCGAAAACGTTATCGAGCAGGGCGGTCGCCACCAGCAGCACGAGCAGGGTGACGCTGATGGCGAACAGGCTGATGAACGTAAAGAATTTCCGCCGCCCCAGAATCTTGAGCGCGATTTTCAAATAATTTTTCAGCATCGCTGTCCCCTACTGGACCTGCCGGCCGTCGAAAAGCCGGACCACCCGGTGCGTCTTGTCGGCCATGCGCGGATCGTGGGTAACCATCACGATGGTGGCCCTTTCTTTCTGATTCAAATCTTCGAGGATGCCCATGATCTCGTCGCCCATCTGGCTGTCGAGGTTGCCGGTGGGCTCGTCCGCGAGGAGGATGCCGGGACGGCCGACGATGGCGCGGGCGATCGCCACCCGCTGCTGCTGGCCGCCCGAGAGCTGGGTCGGAAAGTGGTGGATCCGCGAGGAGAGCCCCACGCGGTCGAGCGCCGCCAGGGCCGCCTGCCGCCGCTCCTTGTTCGACATCTTGCGATAGAGCAGCGGGATCTCCACGTTGTCCACCACTGAGAGGTCGGACACCAGATGGAACTGCTGGAAGATGAAGCCGATCCGTTCATTGCGGACGCGCGAGAGAGCGCGATCGCCATAGCGACCGACCGGCTTGCCGTCCAGCGCGACCTGCCCCGAGGTCGGCTCGTCGAGCAGTCCCATCAGGTTGAGCAGCGTGCTCTTGCCGCACCCCGAGGGACCCATGATCGAGATGAACTCACCCTTCCCGATCTCCAGATTGATGTTATCCAGCGCCATCGTCTCGATACGATCGGTGCGGTACTGCTTGCTGACCTGCCGCAGGTTGATCATATGAATTCTCCCTGATCTCTATCCGAGATCGACTATTTGAAATTCACCCGTTCCAGGTGCTGGTAATCCTTCATCTCGGAGAGGATGACCTCCTCCCCCGGCGCCAGGCCGTCGACGACCTCGTAGAAGTCGTAGCCCGCGAGGCCGAAGCGGACCCGCCGGCGCACGGCGTGATCCCCCTTCACCACGAACACGTCGTCTGTCCCGCCCCCCTGCGCGAACGGCCCCTTGGGAACGCGCAGGGTGTTCGCCCGCGCGTCCGTGACCACCAGCACGTCCACCCGCAGGGCGTTGCGCAGCTTGGGATAGCGGGGATTTTCGAGGTCCA
>JBDSHF010000470.1:0-15360 GCA_039918595.1 Thermoanaerobaculia bacterium | reverse complement strand
CGAAAAGCCGCTCGCGAGCACCTGGGAAAGTAGGCGGGCCGCGCCCCCGCGATCCGGCCTCTGACTCGAGAAGGAGAAGAACGATGACTCGACCGTTCCGTAAACTGTTCCTGGCCTGCCTCCTGCTGACCGCCTCCGTGCTCCTGACTCCCCGTGCCCAGGCCACGGGGAACTGCTGTGGCAACTGCTACACCGGGTGGCAGTTCTGCTACAACGATTGCGCTATCTCCTACCCCGATCCCACCGCCTGTCAGGCCGATTGCGATACCCGCTATCAGAGCTGTGGCTCCGCTTGTTGGCGTTGGCAGGAGGAGTGCTTTATCTGGTGAGCCTCTTGGGGGGACCCCGCCGGCTGGAGATCCTATTGGATACGGCACGTGCGGGGAGCGTCTTTTCAACGCTGGCGCACTAGAGAGCTTGAATGCCTACCACGTCCACGCATCCAAAAGGAGAAGACGACGATGAGCCGACCTGTCACCAAGCTGTTCCTGGCCTGCACCCTCCTGATCGCCACCGCGTTCCTGCCGCGGAGCGGACAGGCGACCACCTGCTGCGGCGACTGTGTGAACAGACTGTTCGCCTGCCAGGACGCCTGCACGACCAACGCGTGCTATGACCGATGCAACAGTATCTTCCAGAACTGCGGGAAGTCCTGCGGCCCCGGCGGCTGCGGGTCCTGACCTTGCCGCCGGCCGCGGGATCGGTATTCTCGCCTCACCGCGCGACCGGACCTAGCCCGGCCGCGCGCACCTGGCGGTCGAGGTCGCGGATCTCGCCGTTCCTCAGCGCCTGCCATTTCGCCAGCGCCGCGTCCAGACCCTTTCTGTAAATATCGAAGACCTCGCGCTGCGGGCCGCTGGGAGCGTGGTCGGCCCCTTCGAGATCGGTGGCGAGGGGCCCGAGGACGGCGGCGACGGCGGCCAGGCTCTCCTCCCCGGGTCCGGTCCGGATGGGCTCGAGGGCGGCGGCGACACGTTGCGCGGACTGGCGTAGTGGGCCGGTGTCGCCGCGGCCGGCGAGCTCGCCGTCGAGGGTCTTGAGGCGGTTGGCGACCTCCTCGGCCTGCTCCTGGGCGTCGGTCACCCGCGCCAGGGCGTCCGCGACCGCGACGTACATCTCGTGCTGCGCCGCGAGATCGGCCGCCGGCGTTTTGACCCTTGGATCCATCGCGACCTTCAGCGGCTGGGTCAGGGTCTTGCCGTCCGCGGTGAGACGGACCTGATAGGTCCCGGGGAGGGCGAAGAGACCCTGCGGCAGCTCGGGGGTGTCCGCCCCGGGGACGGCGGCGATCGAGTACTCGTACTCCAGCGCTCGCGGACGGGGGCCGCGGAGGTTCCAGACGAACCGGTTGTGGCCGGGGCGGGCCGGCAGCGCCGTGGGGGGCTGCAGCCAGGCGTCGGGGAAGTATTGCCCCGCCTCCGGCCGCTCCGGCGTCACATCGCTGCGGAAGCCGCGCACCACCTGCCCCTTGGCGTCGACGATCTCCAGGGTGACCAAGCCCGGCGCCGCCGGCAGGAAGTAGTCGAGGATCGCGCCGGCCGGCGGGTTGAAGGCCCGCGGCTCGTCGACCGGCAGCGGCGTGTCGCGGTTCTGGTTGGCGCCCACCCGGTAGGCGGTGGCCGGGGGAAACAGGGTGGCGCCGGTGGACGCGCCCGTGCCCACGTGGCGTAGCGGCGAGAAGTCGTCGAGCACCCAGATCGACCGCCCCTCGGTGGCGGCGATCAGGTCGTCGCCGTGGATCGTGAGGTCGTTGACGCCGGTGGTCGGCAGGTTGAGCTGCAGAGGCTGCCAGAGCCCGCCGTCGTCGAAGGAGACGAAGGCACCCCGGCTGGTGCCGGCGAACAGGAGGCCCGGCTTGACGCGGTCCTGGCGCACGACCGCGACCCAGCCGTCCGCCGGCAGGCCGGCCGTCGCCGCGCGCCAGGTCTTGCCGAAATCGTGGGTGACATAGAGATAAGGGCGGTCATCGTCCAGGCGGTGGCGATCGACCGCGGCGTAGGCGGTTCCCGCCGAGGTCGCCGAGGCGTCGATCTGGGCCACCCGGCTCCATTCGGCAAGGCCACGAGGGGTGACGTTCTGCCACTTCTTGCCGCCGTCGCGGGTGAGGTGGATCAGCCCGTCGTCGGTCCCCACCCAGACCAGGTCCTTGTCGATCGGCGACGGCGCGATGGTCGCGATCACGCCGAAGCCGCACGCCTTGGCGCGCGCGACCGGCACGTCGCCGGTGGCGCAGTCGGGGGTCCCCGCGACGGCGCCCGAGAGGTCCGGGCTCACCGTCTGCCAGGTCTGGCCGCGGTCGGTCGAGCGGAAGAGCACCTGGGCGCCGAGGTAGATCGCGTGCGGCGGCAGGGGCGAGATCGCCAGCGGCGTGATCCAGGTGGAGCGGTAGCGTACCGACGTCGGCCGCCTGCCGTAGCTCGAGATCGGCCAGGGAGAGACGTTGTCGACCTGCCCGGTGCGGGCGTCCCAGCGCGAGAGGCGCCCGCCGAGGCCGCTGCCGTAGACGATGTCGGGATCGCCGGGGAAGGGGATGTCGTAGTCGCGCTCGTCGCCGCCCACCGGATGCCAGTCGCGGAAGGTGAGCTGGCCGTAGTCGCTGCGGCTGGCCACCGCCACCGTGCCGCTGTCCTGCTGGCCGCTGTAGATCCAGTAGGGGAAGCGGTCGTCGGTGGCCACGTGGTAGAACTGCCCGGTCGGCTGGTTGTACCAACTGCCCCAGCTATCCCCTCCGTTGACGGTGACCACCGTGCCCTGGTCGGAGGCCACGATCATCCGCTCCGGACGGTCGGGATCGATCCACAGGAAGTGATAGTCGTCGCCGCCCGGCGCGCCGCGGAAGAACTCGAAGGTCTTGCCGCCGTCGGTCGAGCGGCGGATCGACTGCCCCATGACGTAGATCGTGTCCGGATTCTTGGGATCGACCGTGACCGCCGCGAAGTAGGCGCTGGCGAGGCTCGCCGTGGCGTTCACCCGTTGCCAGGAGCCGCCGCCGTCGTCCGTGCGGTAGACGCCGGAGTCGTTGCCGGATTCGATCGTGGCGTAGACGCGCGCCCCCCGGCTGCCGGGGGCGACGGCGAGGCCGGCGCGCCCCATGGGGCCGGCGGGGAGTCCCTGGGAGAGCCGGTTCCAGGTCTTACCACCGTCGGTCGACTTGTAGATTCCGCTCCCCGGTCCGATGTTGGGGGTGAAGTAGGAGAGCCAGGGGTAGAAGCGCACCTGCCAGAGGGCGGCATAGATCGTGTCGGGCGCGGCCGGGTCGGCGGCGAGGTCCACGGCGCCGGTGTTGTCGTCCACGAAGAGGACTTTGTCCCAGCTCTTGCCGCCGTTCGTGCTGCGGAAGACGCCGCGCTCGGCGTTGGGGCCGAAGAAGTGCCCCTGGGCGGCGGCGAGCACCACGTCGGCGTTGCGGGGGTCGACCCACAGGCGGCCGATGTGGCGGCTGCCGGCGAGGCCGCGGTGCTCCCAGGTCTTGCCGCCGTCGCCGGAGCGGTAGACGCCGTTGCCGGAGGCGATGTCCCACCGGGTGGTCACCTGGCCGGTGCCGACGTAGAGGACGGCCGGATCGCTCGGCGCTACGACCAGCGCGCCGACCGACGCCGCCCCCTCATGATCGAAGAGCGGGTTCCAGGTGCGCCCGGCGTCGGTGGTCTTCCAGACGCCGCCGTCGGCCGCGCCGAAGTAGAACGTCTCCGGCTGCCCCGGAACCCCGGAAGCGACGGTCCCCCACCCGCCGCGCAAGGGGCCGACCAGGCGCCAGCGGAGGTCGGAATAGGTGTCCGGCGGCACCGGGGCGGCGGCGGCCACCGCGGTGGAGAGGAGGCAGAAGAAGACGGCGAGGTGCGAGGCAAGGCGGCGAAGATTCATCGGAACCCTCCAAAGGCTCTGTTGTCGGCTCTGGAGTGTATCGCGTGGCCTCGCTCGAAGCGCCTCTTCGCTATCATCGTCCCCGGGAGGGAAAGGCAATGAACATCGCGATCCTGGGAGCAGGGGGCGTCGGCGGCTACTTCGGAGGCATTCTCGCCCGCGCCGGGCATCGGGTCGTCCTGCTGGCCCGCGGCGCCCATCTGGAGGCGGTGCGGGAGCGGGGGCTTGAGGTGCGCACGCCGGAGGGGAGCTTCACCGTGGCGGTCGAGGCGGTGGGCGATCCCGAAGAGTTGCTGGAGATCGAGCTCGCGATCCTCGCCGTCAAGGGGTACTCGCTGGCGGAGATCGCTCCGGCGGCCCGGCGGCTGGCGGAGCGGGGGGCGATGATCCTGCCGTTGCTCAACGGCGTGGAGGCCGCCGACAAGTTGATCGCCGCTGGGGTTCCGGGCGATCGCGTGCTCGGCGGGCTGACGGAGATCAGCGCCGTGCGCGTCGGACCCGGCGTCGTCGAGCGCCGCAGCCAGTTTCAGCGGATCGTTCTGGGCGAGCGGGCGGGCGGGGCTTCCGAGCGTGCGGAGCGGATCGCCGCGGCGTTCCGGGAGACCGGCGCCGAGGCCCGGGTCTCCGCCGACATCACGGCCGATCTCTGGCGGAAGTTCGCCTTCATCTCCACGATGGCCGCCGTCTGCGGGCTGGCCCGCGCGTCCATCGGCCCGGTTCGCGACACGCCGCTGGGGACCCTGATGATCGAGCGTGCCTTGCGCGAGGTGATCGCCGTCGCCCACGCCCGTGGCGTGGCGCTATCGACGGAGGTGGAAGCGGGGATTCTCGGCTTCTTCCACTCCCTGCCCGGCCCCATGAAGCCGAGCTTCCTCCTCGACCTGGAATCCGGGGGGCCGACCGAGCTCGACGACCTGAGCGGCGCCGTCTCCCGGCTCGGGCGCCTCGCCGGCGTCGAGACGCCGGTGCACGACGTGGCCACGGCGGCGCTGGGGGTTGTGCGGTAGTGATCTGACAACCAGGGACAGCAGGGACAGCAGAGGCGAAAAACCCTGCTGCCCCTGAGGTCCCTTATGTCCCTGGTTGTCCTCAGGCCTGGCGCCGGTCGCGGAACGAGGCCACGATCAGCCAGACGCCGACGGCGACCAGGGCGAAGGGCCAGAGATCGAAGATCCAGTCGAGCCGGATCGCGAGGTACTGATCGGCGATGGCGACCAGGCCGATCAGGCTGAGCAGGAGCCCGGCCATCAAGCCGCCCTGGCCAGCCCGCGGGACCTTCGGCATGTCGAGCAGGCCGAGGTCCTGAGCGTAGCCGTAATTGATCAGCGCCGCCTGACGGTAGGCGTCAATCACATTGAAGATCCAGAAGAAGGCGATCGCCAGCCCGAACAGCGGATGCCGCCCTTCGGTCGTGATGCCGATCAGGCAGGCGATGACGAGGAAGAAGGTAACCCCCCGCATGTAGAGGCCGTTGTAGATATGGCCGACCCCCGGGAAAACGGAGAGCAGCGCGGCCAGGCCCGGGTTCTTGCGGCCCACCGGCGCCGGGATCGCGGAGGAGACGGGTTGGGGAGCGAAGGCCGGGGGCGCCTCCGGCTCGGCGGCGGCGGTCTGCCAGTTCTCTGCGGGATTCATTGCGGTCTCCTCACGGACTCAGCCGGTTTGACCCGCGAGTCCAGGTTGATGAAGCGTTCGGGAACGACGTCGGACAGTTTTACGGAAAGGCCGGCGAGTCGATGGTCGAGGCGCTCCAGCGAGCCCTCGACCGACCGGCGGGCGGCGTCGCAGGCCGTGGTAGCGGTCGAGCGCAGCTTTCCGAGATTGTTCTTTCCGCTCTCTTCGGTCTGGTGCAAGAGCGGGCTCACTTCGGCCTCGACAGCGCCCAGAGCCTGCGCGCCCTGATGAGCGGCGCTGGAGAGGAACGGCCCGAGCAGCAGCGCCAGCAGAGCGCTCGCGGCGATGGCATAGCGCGGGCTACGCGCCCACTCAGGGAGCGCCGGGCGGCTCGGCGGAGCCGCCGCCAACGAAAGACCGCGCAGGCGGCCGGCGAGGGCGTCCGGCACCGGCAGCCGGGGCACGGCGAACGGCAGCACGGCTCCCATTTCGGGATCGGCGATCGCCCGCAGGTTTCGCCGCAGACTCGCCGGCAGCGGGAGGCGGACTCCGGCCGCGCCCTCCAGAGCGGCGGCGTAGGCGTCGCAGTCCGGGCAGGCCTGGCGGTGCGGGTGAGCCGATCCAGACCCCGATGGAGAAAAGCGGGCGCGGAACCGCCGGCAGGTCCAGCTCAGCATGACCCCACCTCCATCGCCGAGACGGCGGCCGGGGGCGCGACCCGCGCCGCGAGGCTGGCGGCGACGCGGTTGGCGAGCTCCAGGCGGGCGCGGTGGAGCCGCGACTTGACCGTCCCCAGCGGGACCTCCAGCCAAGCCGCGGTCTCCTCCTGGCTCCAGCCCTGCAGGTCGCGCAGCAGCACCACTTCGGCGAGATCCTCGGGCATGGCCTCCAGCTCGCGGTAGACCGTCCGGAGCTGCTGGCGCCTCTGCGCCTCGGCCTGCGGGTCGTCCCCTCCGGCGGGCAACTGCGCCAGCACCTCCTCGGACACGGCGGCGGAGCGGCGCTCCCGGCGAGCGCGGCGGTAGTGATCGATGCACAGATTGCGCGACAGGCGCAGCGCCCAGGCGGCGAGCGGCACGTCGCCACGGTAGAGGCGGAGATTCTGATAGAGGCGCAGGAAGACCTCCTGCGTCAGGTCCTCCGCGTCCGCGGCCGAGCCGGCGAAATGGAACGCCAGGTTGTAGACGCGCTCGCCATACAGCGTGAGCAAAGTGTCCCAGGCGTCCGCCCGCCCGCTGGCGGCGAGGCGTGCGAGCAGCAGATCGGGGGATAGGTTCGGGACGTTCATCGCGCTCTCTTCTCTACTAGACGAAGAAGAGAGGAAAAAGGTTCTCGCGGTCAGCTCCCCGAGGACAGGAAGACCTCCTGCTCCACCCAGCGGCCGGAATCTAGCAGGGCCTGGAGAGTGTCCGCCAGCGGCGCGCCGGGCCGCTCTTCCAGATCGCGGCGGATCGCGGCGAGGCTCCGCGCCGTCAGATCGTGATGCCGGGGAGCGGACTCCAGGTCCTGGGGTGACATCCGGTGGAACAACGCTTCCGGGGACCAGGAGGCGATAAGGCGGGCGATCCGCACGCCGTCGAGATCAAGATCGGCCCAGATTCGTAGCGTCGTTCCCGCGCGCCCGGCGAGCTCCACCAGCCGCCGGAAGGCACGGCCCGGATAACCCGCCGACCAGGCGATCAGCGCGCCGCGCGCGGCCTCCACCTCGCCGCGGCAGCAGGCTTCGAAGACCGCCAGGTTCTCCACCGCGAGGAGCCCGCCGGTGGGAAAAGCGATCTCTTGCAGGTTTTCCAGGGTCTCGCGCGCCAAGCCGAGGAAGGGCGCGAAAGAGCGCAGGTCGATCTCTCCATCCGTCCGCCGCAGAGCTCCATCTCCTCCCAGCAGAGTGACGCCCGCCCCCTCGCGGATACCAATCCCGGCCAGCGGGCCGATGAGCCGCTCGAGGCGGCCCCGCAAGGCCGCGAGGAGCTTGGAGCCGCCGAGGTGGCGGGCGGAGAAGACCCGCTCGGCGAGCACCTCGCCGGACTCCGCGTGCGCCGCCAGGGCGGCGAGGGCCTGGATCAGCGGCGGCGGGAAGCTACCGGCCTCGGGGCTGGCGAGGAGGGAAGCGATCTCGGCCGCTTTGGGATGGGAGAGGGGCGCCACCCGCTCCCGCGCCTTCCGGAGCGCCTCCCGGCGCCGGTCCTCCTCTCCCGGCCGGGCAAGCTCCCGGAGGGCGGCAGGCTGCGGCAGGGAGACGCTCATCAGCCGGGGGACGCCGCCGAGCCTCCAGATGGCCGTGAGCCAGCCCGCGCGCAGGAAGCGCTCGATCCACTCTTCGGCGAGGCTGGCTGGGATGCCGGCTTGAGCGAGATCCGACAGGAGGCCCGCGGCGGGGATGGCTTCGCGCCCTTCGCTCCGCCGGACGAGGACGCCCGCGATCCCGCGGCCGGCCGAGTCGGCGAGCGGCGGGGCTTCGGGGATATCCGCCCGCGTCTCTCGCAGCACCGCCGGCCGGAGACGCCGGGCCGGCCGTTCGCGTCCGCAGAGGGCGCAAAGGGGGACCCGCCGGGCCAGCCGTTCCGCCAGGGCGCCCTGGCGGGTCCAGCCGGACCAGACCAGACGCTCGGCCCAACGGCAGGCGTGATCGTCCTCAGTCATACCTCCGCCACGATCGGCACTGGCGCGTGCGTCTCGTGCGGGCGCTTCTTCTGCAGCACGATCACCATGGCGGCGGGGTCGAGCTGGGCGCGGTCGAGTGTGGTCGGCGCCGTGAGCAGGAACTGTGAGCGCGAGGCGCGCAGGAACCGGCCCACCTGATCCACCCGGTCGAGCGAAAGGTGGGCGAAAGGCTCGTCGAGCAGGAAGAAGCCGCGGCCGTCCGTCTCGGCCATGGCCATGAGGAGGATGAGGCCGGCGATCACCTGCTGCCCGCCGCTGAACGAGGGATCGCCCATCGGGAGCGGCTCTTTGCCGTCAAAGCCGAAGCGCACGTCGATCGCGGCCTCGTCGAGGACCCGGTCGTCGTCGGTGAGGCGGGGGAGCTCCATCTCTACGATGACCTCGGCGCCGCCGGCGAGCTCCGAGGCCCGGCGGCGGTAATCGTGGAGCGAGCCGCTGACCACCTCCAGATAGCGCCGCCGGCACTCCGCGAGCTCGCTCTGCGCCTCGGTCGCCTCGCGCCGGCGGGAGGCGAGATGGCGTTCGGCCTCCTCGATGTTGGCGCGCAGGTGCAGGGCCTCCTCGCGGACCTCGGGCGGCGGGGGAGCGCCGAGTGCCGCGAGTTGGTGGCGCGCGCGCTCAAGGTCGGCACGGACGGTGTCCGGCCCGTCGAGCTCCCCCCGTTGGGCGAGGGCCCGGAGCTCTGGGGTCACCCGATCCGCCAGCTTGCGGACCTCGGCCTCGGCGCCGGCGAGTTCGGTCTCCAAACGCTCCAGTGCCTCCTTTTCCCCCTCGAGGCGGGCCACCACCTGCCGGGCACGCTCCTCCACCTGCGTCCTCTCCATGAGCGCGGCCTCGCGGGCACGGTAGGCCTCCTCCCGCGCCGCGGCGGCGCGGGCGCGTTCGGCGGTCCCGTGTGCCAGCAGAGCGGTGGCGGCCGTAGCGCCTTCCCGGGCCGCGGGGAGGGCGGTCACCTCGGCGAGCAGCTCCCGCCGGCGCCGTTCCCGCGCCAGCGCGGCCTCGGCTCCGGCACGGCGGCCTTGCGCCAGCGTCAGGGACGCCGCGGCCTCGTGGACCGCCCGCCCGCTCTCCGCCAGCTCCCGCTCGGCGGCGGCGAGCGCGGCCTCGCGGCCGGCGGCGCCCAGCACCCGGCCTCGCGGCGGCGCCACCCAGGTGCCGCGCGAATCCCGCCAGGAGCCGTCGGCGGCGAGCTCGACGGAATCGGTCCAGCCCCGCATCCAGGCGGGAGCGCCGGCCGCGATCTCTACCGGGCCGGAGCGTTCGGCGCGGTCCAGCCGGGGGCCGGCGTAGACGGGGCCGGGGAAGCGGTGGCGCCGGGCCGCCGTGAGGGCCGTTTCCCGAGCGCCGGGTTCCGTCAGCAGCGAGAAGCGGGCGTCGCCGAGCGCGGCCTCGACCGCCTCGCCCAGGGAAGGGTCCACCACTTCGGCCGTCGCGGCGAGGAGAGCGAAGCGGACCCCTTGCTCCTCCAGGTCGGCGAGCGTGCGGTCGACCTCCTCCGGATAGATGGGCAGGCCGGCGCGAAGGCGCCCGGCCCGGTCTCGCGCCGCCTCCTCCCGCTCGCGGGCCGCGGCCACCTCGGCGCCCGCGGTGAAGAAGGCCCGGCTCGCCTCCTCCGCTTCGGCGGCGAGCGCCTCGAGATCCCCCGCGGGCAGGGACTCGGCCTGGCGCAGGCGCTCCTCCAGGGTGGCGAGCCGGTCCGCGGCGCGGACCTGCACGGCGTGCGCCTCCTCCCACGCCGACCGCGCGCGCACCGCCGCGTTCTGCGCCTCCTCGAGGACGGCGAGGGCGCGGAGGTCGGCCTCGCGGACGCGCGCCGCCCTGGCCTCGAGCTCCGTCCTCTCGGCCTCGCCGCGGCGGACCTTGGTTCGCAGCTCCGGCAGCTTGGCCCCGGCCTCGTCGCGCCGCCGCAACTCCCCCTGGAGCTCGGCGGCGGGGAGGCGGGCTTCGAGGCCGGCCACGCGGTCGCGGTGGCGCTCCCAATCGTCGAGGTCCCGCACTTGCCGCTGCACCCGCTGCAGCTCCATCTGGAGCCCCTGCGCCTGATGGATCTGCCGGCCCACCTCCTCCTCGCTCTCGCGGTAGCGCCGGCGCGCCTCGCCATAGCGTTCGAGGACGTCCTGATCGCCCATCATCTCGAGCACGCGGCGAAAGAGCTCCCGGGATTTCAGCTCGAACAGCGAGTTCGTCCGCCCCTGCTCGATGGCGAGCACGCTCATCAGGCTGCGCGTGACCCCGGCCCCCTCCAGCACCCGGGCATAGCGCTCGGGGCCGTACCAATCGCGCGATTCGAGCAGAAGCCGGCGGATCTCCTCGATCGTGGGGCGCCCCGGCAGCACCGCGAACCGCTTTTCGGGGGCGCCGCCCCCCGCCGGCACCAGGGCACAGGCGAGCGTCGCTTCCGGCGTGGTGATCCGTTCACGGCGGAAGGGCGGGCCTCCTCCCGGCCCGCCGCCGGAGGTGTTCGATACCACCGCCCGGATCAATGCCGGCGCGTCCGGCCGGCGCAGGTAGTTCTGGAGGCGGCGCCGCGAAGAGAGGCGAGGCGCGTTGAGAAGCTGGCGGATGCCGTCCAGCAGCGTGGTCTTGCCCGAGCCGTTCGGGCCGGTCACCAGCACCACGTCGCGGTCGAGGGGGATGCGGACCGCCGGCCAGAGATCCCAACCGTGGAACGAAAGCTCGACGAAGCGGAACATCAGATTCCGGCCCCATTCTCCGCGCCGGCGCCGTTCCGGAGGTGATAACGCGCCGCGCCGCGATCGCCGGTCCGCAGGATGCGCCCCGCTTCGATCAAATCCCGGAGGATCGTCCGCAGGCGCTCCGGCCGCGCGCCGGTCTCCCGCACGAGATCGCTCATGGCCGCGGGGCGGCCGAGCCGTTCCAGGGTTTCGAGGATGCGGGCCGGAAGGCCGTCGACCTCCGGGCTCTCATCCTTCCCGTCCGCGTTCTCCCGCTCCGCCAGGAGCTTGGCCAGCACCTCGCGGCGGATGAAGCCGACCATGCGCTCGCCGTCGATCCCCAGCTCGAGGAGGGGGCCGGCCTCGATGACCTCGCCATGGCCGGCGAGGAACTGGAGGCGCCGGAGCTGGGTGACCAAGCTCTGGATACGGCTGCGGCCGCCCAGGACGGCGCGGAACTCGCGCACCAGCGCCTCCAGGCGCACACTGGGGCGGAAGCCGCGCGCGGCGGCGGCCCGCTCGCCGGTGAAAATCTCCCCCTGCCCGGGCAGCTCGCGGGTATCGGCGGCGGTCCGCTTCTGGAGCACGAGGCGGGCCCAGAGGATCACCAGCAGCGCGCATGCGTCGGAGCGCAGCCCGAGGTTCGACGCCGCGTCGAACGCGGAATCGGCGGTCACCTCGGAAGAGAGGCGGATCCCGACGTGCTCGGAATAGGCGCTGGTCGCCAGCAGCAGCCCCACCGCCTGCAGCCGGCGCTCCACGTCGCGGCGCACCTCCGGGAAGTCGAGGTCGGGGAGCTCGGCGCGCGGCACGGCCCCGGCGCGGAGCAGGCGGGCGCAGATGAGAGCGGCGGAGTCCATGGCAGCTCAGCCCTCCTGGCGGGGACGGACAGTCCCAGGGGTGAGGCGGGCCAGCGCCGGATCCGCGATCTCCTCCGGCCAGCCGTCCCCTTCCGGCTCGATGGTCAGCAGCAGGGCACCGAGCCGGCCGGCGATCCCCTCGCCCGCCCAGAGCTGACCGGCGAGCGCCAGCAGGCTGGCGCGCAGGAACGACTCCCCAGCGTCAGTCCCCGGAATCACCCGGGAAAGGGGGACAGGCTCCCGGCCCCCGGCGATGGCGGAGAGGTCGGCGAGCAACCGCTCGACCTCGGCGGGCACCTCGACGGCGTCGGCGGCGCACACCGCCTCGGCCGGCTCGGTCCAGACGACCGGCTCGGCTTCGGCCCGCTCGCGCGACGCCTGCACCTCGGCAGCGTAGGCGACGCCATCGGTGGTTAGCAGAGGCGGCGCGGGGAGCACGGCGAGGAGCGCCTCCCGTCCCACCACGGCCAGCTCGTCGCGGCTCTTCGCCATCAGCGCGCGGACGATCTGCTCGGTGGTGAGCCCGGCGGTCAGCCGCAGGTACTGGCGGCCGACCTCAGTGACGGCGGCGTGCAGGGTGGAGCTGGCGCCATGGAGGCGCGAGAGGAGATCGTGAATCTCGCGGGCCACCTGCCGCGCCGCGGCCTGGTCGAGCCGCACGGCATCCAGCACGGCCCGGATGCGTTCCGAGAGGCGCAGCACCTCGCGCAGCTTCTCGGCCGTGCGGCGGAGCACGACCTCGGAGTGCGAGGACAGGGCCTCGTCGATCTCCTGGCGCAGCGCCGCGAGCCGCGAGCGCATCGATTGCAGATGACGCAGAGGATCGAGCCCTATGTCGAGCGCGTAGCGCACTCCCTCCACCGTGGGCCGCAGCTCGCTGGTCCCCAGCCGGTGGTGCAGGAACGACAGCACGTCGCCGGCCCAGCGCCCGGCGTCGGTGAGCGCGTGGCCGGCGGCCGGATCGAACTCCAGCCAGCCACTCTGCCGCAACGCCCGCAGGGCCGCGTTGCGCGCGGGCTCAACCAGCCAGTAGAGGATCTCGTCGAGGTCGCGCGGGGAGAAGGCCGGCCGCGCGCTCTCGACCAGCGCCTCCATCACCGCCGCGCGCACGAAGAACTCGCGCGGCGAGCGGCCGACCAGGGCGTGCAGGAGGGGGTAGACCGCGTCGAGCTCGCGCACCGCGGCGAGCGCCTCGACCTGCTCGGGCGGCAACCCGCCGGTCCACTCGGCGAGCCCTTCCCAACCACGAGCTCCGCCCTCCTCGCTCTCCAGCTCCGTATCCAGAAGAAGGGTCCCGTTCCGCATTCCGGGTACCACTATACCGGAGATGCCCCGGGCGCAAGGCCCCTGTCACGCTTCCTGGATCAGGCGGTGTCCGCTTGGGCGGGAGGCTTCGGCTTGCGCTTCTTCGGGGTGCCGCTCTTCTTTTTGACCCGCTGTGGCTTGGGCTTGTCGCTCCGAGTGACCCGGGCGGCGGCATCGAAAAGGATCTCGGCCAGGAAAGCGTTCCGATCGGAAATTCTCAACATCTCCTTGATCAATATGTCCGCTCCGGAAAACAGGCGATCGCGGCCCTGCCGATAATTTTCGGTCTCGCCGTGAGGCGGGGGTGGGGGTTCCTTGCCAAAGCGGCGGCGAAGTGGAGCCTCGAAGGGCTGCAATCGCTTGTACAACGAGCCGAAGCTCTCCATCAGTGTCGGCAGCAGATCCCGGTTCGTACAGATTACGATGGCCACGAGTTGCTCTTCCGAGAGAGATTTTTTCCCTTGCTCGATATCCCCCACGGTCCCTTTACTGAACCCGCATGCTTCATCGAGCTCGACCTGCGTCAGCTCCGCGGCGATCCGCCAACCCTTGACCCTGTCCTGAAAGAATCCGGCATCCATGGCGCCAAGCGTAAATGGCTGATTCCACGGGGTCAATGGCGAAAGGCCGCCACCGCGGATGCTCTAAATCGGGGATTTTTTCTGATAACTCCGGCTGGGTTGCCTCGGTGCGCGCGGGGGCGTTCTAGCGGGTGTTTCTAACTGGAGAAACGAGCCCGATAAAAGGCTGGCCGTCACGAAGTTGTGTGAAGTTGCGCTTTCATGGTGGCGGGCCACGACACCGGGCATGCCGGGACAGGAATTCACTCGCAAATCCGCGCTTCCGCCGCGAGCCGGTCGCAGGCCCGCGATAGCGGATTGGAAGGTCTGAGGGGAAACGCTCCGGCCTGTCGTTCTTGCCCCAGGGCCCCCGAAGGGCGGGGCCGAGATCGCGGTCCGGTTTCGGCTGCGGGCGATGGGGCTGCTCGCCAACGTCCGCCAGACTCAGGGGAGTTACGCGGCGGCGGAGAGGCTCTACCACCGCGCCCGCGGCCGGGCCACCCAGGGGGAGCCCTGGGCGCGGCGGTCGGTCGAGATCCGCGAGCGGGCCCTCGGCTCCGATCACCCCGCCGTAGCGGCCGACAAGGCCGCCCTGGGAGCGGAGCACCCGCACACCGGGATCTGCCGGGAAGGGCTGGCGGCGGTGCGTGGCAGATAGCTAAAGACGGAGACAGTCCTTGTCAGAACCCCAAGTGCTGAAGAGACTTCGCGGCGAGAATTTTCCGAGCCAGCTTCCGGAGCTCCTGTTTCGAGGAGATCTCCTCTACCTGCAGGCGTACGCCGGCCGGCAGGCGGCCAAAGCGCGTGGCCATCTGTTGGAGGAGCAGATCTCGCATTCCTGTGATCTCCCCCTCCCGGCGGCCCTCTTTGAGGGCCTGCTTTCTCCACTCTTGTGCGGTCTCTTCCAGCATCGAAACCTCCAGAAGGTCCATCGTCTCAGAAATTATAGCGCCTGGAAATGTCCTGTGGACCAGAGAGATGAACCAGTTGTTGAGGGTGCGGCGGAACTCGGGGTCCTTCTCCCTGGAGAGGAGACTGGCGAGCTTTCGCGTGAGGAGGGGAAAATCCTCCGAGGTTTTGGAGGCTTCGAGCTGAAACAGGGTGGCGATCGGGTTGCCGGCCAACTCGGGGCGGTCGAGATCCAGGCGGCCTTCATCGAGCAGGAGATAGCGGAGATGGGGCAGGTAGCGCCGCAGGCCTGGGGGGACCTCGACGAACAGGCTCGCCAGATCGCGGGGGGCGCGCCAGGGGCGCTTGCCGTTGTGGAGCACCAGGGGGAGCACCGCCGGGAGCCGGTCGCCCGGTTTCAGCTTCTGCCGGCGGATGATCTCCTCGAGCAGGAGGCTGACGTAGGTCAACAGCCGCACCGCCATGAAGGGGTCGGAGGTGGACTGGAACTCCAGCAGCAGATAGAGGTAGAACCAGCCGCCCTCCTCGCCGTTGAAGCGCAGGCGCCAGATCAGGTCGCCGTGGCGCTCGCGCAGGTCGTCCGAGACGAAGCTGTTGCCCACCTTCTCCAGGGTGGAGAAGTCGAGCCGTCCGGTCCAATCCTCCGGGAGAAAGCCCCGGAGCAGCCCTTCAACCGCCAGGGGATGGGAGAAGAGGCGCTTGTAGCCCCGGTCGTGCGGTGTCGCGTCTTTGGGTCTCTGGTCGCGTGTGGTCACGTCCAGATAAGACGTAAAAAGAGGCCCCAATCTTCTGCGCCCTTATTCGGCGCGGGTTTGTGATGGCGGTAATGGAGCGCTGTCAGAGGCGAGGGGAGAGGGAGCGGCCGTATCGGGCCGCTCCCCAGGCAGGGGGACTTTACTTGCCGTAGGTATA
>JBDSHF010000469.1:0-8952 GCA_039918595.1 Thermoanaerobaculia bacterium | reverse complement strand
GCCGAGCCCCAGACCCACGAGCTGCAGCCGGTGCCGCAGTCGGTGCGGGTGGAGGAGCAGGCTCCTCCGGTCGCGGACCTGAGCGCCCGCGAGCGTGAGCTGGCGGACCGCGAGGCCGAGCTCGACGTCCGCGAGCGCCGGCTCCGGCAGAGCACCACCCGTCCGGCGCTGTCCCGCCCCACGGCGGAGCCGTTGGAAACGGTACGCCCCGAGCCGCCACAGGCCGTGACGCCCGAGCCCGCGCCGCCGGCCCCCGAGCCGGAGACGGCTCCCGAACCGGCGCGCGAGGAGCCGCGGACGACGGCGATCACTGTCCCGGCGGGCACGCAGATCGACGTCGAGTTCACCCGCCGGCTGGCGAGCAACACCAGCTCCCCCGGCGACAGCTTTCGCGCCCGGGTCAGCCAGGATCTGTTCCAGGACGGCGTCGTCGTCATCCCGGCAGGCTCTGAGATCCTGGGCGAGGTGACCGACGCGCAGCCGCTGAAGAGGGTGGGCGGCCAGGCGCGGCTGGCTCTCAAGTTCACAGACCTGGTGCTCCCCTCGGGCAAGACCGTGCCGATCGACGCCTCCTTCGTCCAGGAGGGGCGCAGCGAGACCCGCAGGGACGCCGCGACGATCGGCGGCGCGGCGGCGGGCGGCGCGGTCCTGGGGCGCATCCTCAACAAGGGGAACCGCTCTCGCGGCAGCGTCCTCGGCGCTATCATCGGCGCCGCGGCCGGCACCGCCATCGCCTCGAAGACCCCCGGCGAGGAGGTCATCATTAACGAGGGATCGGTGGTCGGCCTGCGGCTGGACGATTCGGTACGGGTGCGGGTGCAGGCGACGGCGTCGCGGTAGGGAAGACGGGGCCGGGGCGGGCGTCGGTCCCCTTGGGGAATCTCCGCCCGCCTTCCGCCCGTTCTCTCCCTTATGACCACAGATAGCGTTCCCTCGTCCCGCCGGCCGGCTCGCCAGGGGCTGTTCGGCGGGCCGGTCTCGTCGAAGCGTCCGAAGGCGGTCCCGACGCCGTCCGAAGCCGCCAGCAACAAGAAGACCCCGCTGAAGCCGCGCGTCGTGTTCGCGGACGCTCTGGAGCTGGTGAAGGCCCGCAAGGGCCGGCTGGCCCTGGGGCTCGGGTTGATGGCGATCAACCGCCTCTGCGGGCTGGTCCTCCCCTACACCACCAAGTACCTGCTCGACGACGTGATCGGCAAGGGGCACCGGGAGCTCCTGATGAAGCTCGTGCTGGTGGCGGGCGCGGCGACCCTGATCCAGGCCGTCACCTCCTTCTCCCTGTCGCAGGTGCTCGGCAAGGCCGCGCAGCGCTCCATCACCGAGATGCGCCGGCATGTCCAGCGGCACGTCGCCCGGTTGTCGGTGGGCTACTTCGAGCAGACCAAGGCGGGCTCCCTCCTCTCCCGCGTCATGAACGACGCCGAGGGGATCCGCAACCTGGTGGGCTCCGGCCTGGTCGAGGTGGTGGGCGGCATGATCACCGCCGTCTTCGCGCTCGGCTTCCTGTTTCATTTCAACTCCAAGCTCACCCTGATCGCGCTCGGCGTGCTGTCGCTCTTCGTCTTCGTCATGCAATATGCCTTCAGGACCCTGCGGCCGCTCTTCCGCGAGCGCTCGAAGATCAACGCCGAGATCTCGGGCCGGCTCACCGAGTCGTTCTCCGGGGTGCGGGTGGTCAAGGCTTATCAGGCGGAGCGCCGGGAGGCGCTGGTCTTCACCAAAGGCGCCCACCGGCTCTTCCGCAACGTGGCCCAGACGATGACCAGCTTCTCGGCGATCGGTGCCGCCTCGACGCTGCTGCTGGGGGTGATCAGCGTCACCATCATGGGGATCGGAGCGCAGGACGTCCTCGCCGGGCGGATGACGGTGGGCGACTTCTTCGCCTTCACTATCTATCTCGGCATGCTGGTCGGCCCGGTGATGCAGATCGTCAACATCGGCAGCCAGATCACCGAGGCGTTCGCCGGGCTGGAGCGCATCCGCGAGATCCGCAACGAGGTCACCGAGGACACCGGGGAGGCCGACCGCCAGCCGCTGCGGCAGTTGGAGGGGAGGGTCGAGTTCCGTGACGTCTGGTTCGAGTACAGCCCCGACGTGCCGGTGCTCAAGGGGATCTCCTTCACCGCCGAGCCCGGCACCTCGACGGCGCTGGTGGGCCCCTCCGGCTCCGGGAAGAGCACCCTGATCGGCCTGGTCGCCGCCTTCCACCGGCCGACCGCCGGGCAGATCCTGGTCGACGGCCAGAATCTCGTGGACCTGCGGCTCGGCGACTACCGCTCACACCTCGGGGTGGTCTTCCAGGACAACTTCCTGTTCGACGGCACGGTGCTCGAGAACATCGCCTACGCCGACCCGCACGCCGGCGACGAGGAGGTGATCCGGGCGGCGAAGATCGCCCGCTGCGACGACTTCGTCACCCGCCTCGCCGACGGGTACGGCACGATCGTCGGCGAGCGTGGCGTCAAGCTCTCGGGCGGCGAGCGCCAGCGGGTGGCGATCGCGCGAGCGATCCTGGCCGATCCCCGCATCCTGATCCTCGACGAGGCGACCTCCTCGCTCGACAGCGAGAGCGAGGCGGCGATCCAGGAGGGCCTGGTGGAGCTGATGAAGGGGCGGACGACGTTCGTGATCGCCCACCGCCTGTCGACCATCCGCAAGGCGGACACGATCCTGGTGCTCGAAGGGGGGCAGATCATCGAGCGCGGCCGGCACGAGGAGCTGCTCGCGCTGGGCGGCCGCTACCACGCCCTCTACACGCGCCAGTACAACCTCGAGTCCAACCTGTTCCGCAATCCCGGCGAGGCGGTGGCGGACGAAGACGAGGAGAAGAAGGCGCCGGCGGGCACGGCCGACGCGTCCGTGGGGACGGGGCGGATGCCGTTGATGCCGGTGCAGTAGGCCCGGGCATTGATGCCCGGGCGGGGGAGGCCTCTCAGCGCTTCCCCCGCCTCACCGCAAGATCCGCTGGAAACCCTGCTGGCGCTTGAGCTGCATCGGCTGGCCGGGGCTGCCGAGAGACGTCTCGTGGCCGGAGAGGTCGGTCGCCACGACGTAGAAGTCCACCGTGCCGTTCTGGTGGAAGCTCACCGGGATCTCCACCGTGTAGTAGCCGGTGCGGGTCTTCTCCAGCGGCATCTCGTGGTACTTCCCCCCTTCGGGCCGGGCCATCAGCTTGACGGCCCTGATCTCGTAGTCGTCGCTGGCCCGGAAGCTGAGGTTCGCCACCGTGCCGCGGGCATAGTCGAGCATGAAGCCGTCGCGCAGCACGAGCTTCGGCCCCTCCTGGTCGAGCCGGGCGAGGAGGTCCTCGAGGCGGGCGCGGGCCTCCTGGAACCGGGTGGCCAGGTGCGGCGTGGGAGTGACCCCGGTCATCATCTGCAGGCCGTCCCACGGCTTCTTGTGGCGCTCGATATTGGGCAGCGCGCCGAGGATCCGCTCCTGCTCCGCCTCATCCTGTTCGTACTTCTGATATAGGGCGAGCCGCTCCCGCAGGCCGGGGCGTTCGAACCAGGTGCGCTGGACCGGCTCCATCCGCGCCAGCGCCTCGGCGTACTTCCCGTCGCGGAGCAGCTTCTCGGCCTCGGCCTCGATCGCCGCCGCGGCCTTGCCGCGCAGGCCGTCCGGATCGCTCGCCTTGGGGATCAGGGCGGCCACGGCGGCGAAGCGCTCCAGCGTCTGGACCGGGTTGCCCTGCGCCGAGGCGGCCCGGACCTGGGCGTAGGTGGTAACGGCGCTACGGGCCCGGTCGAAGTCCGCGCGGACCGCGGGCGCGAGCCCGGCCTCCTGCCCGGCCCCAGCCTCGACGGCGGTCTCGAGGGATTCCAGATCCCCCGACTTCAGGCCGCTCGCGAGATCGGCGGGCAGCCGCTCGAAGGCCGCGAGCGCCAGGTTCTCCTGGATCGCGCTCAGCTCCCGGCACCCCGCCGGCGCGAGCAGCCCCTGTTCCCCCCAGGGGATCGACCGCAGCGCCCGGCGGGCCTTGAGATCCTCTCCCTGGGCCAGATAGAGCTTCGCCTCCTCCAGGCGGGCGGTCGGCGGCTGGGTGGGGGGCTGTAGCAGCGGCGGCCCGGACGGCACGGTGGTCACGACCGTCTGCTCCTTGGGCCGCAGGAGCCAGACCCCGGCCAGCAGGCCGAGCACCAGCACGCCGGCGATCGCCGCCAGCACGGCCGGCTTGCGCAGCATGGAGACGGGGGGGGCCGCCGGTGTCTGGCCTACCGCCGGAGCGGGGGCCTCCTTTTTCTTGAGAAAGGGCACCACCTTGGCGCCTCTCTGCGGCTGCGCCGGTGGCCCCACCGGGCGTGGGGGCGGCGCCGGCACGGAGAGCAAGGCGTTCAGGAGCTCGTCGTCGACCGACGAGAGGACGTCCCCTTGTTCTTCCGGGGGATCCTCCGGAGAAGCGAGAGGATCGGGCCCCATGAACTGGGGCGCCGCGGCCGCCGCTCCCGGCTGAGCAGCCGTCGAGGGGTCCCAGGCGTCGGGGATCGTCATCTCCGGAAAGGGCACCTGAACGGCGGCCGGGAACGGCTCCTCAGCGGCCACGGCGGAAGCGACCGGGACGACGACCGGCGCGATCGGCGCCTTCGGTACGGCTAGGGGCTTTGCGGCCTCTACGGCCATGACAGGGGGAGCTCCGATGGCCAGCCGCAGGGCCTCGCGCAGCTCGCGGATCGACGGGCGCTCCTCGGGACGCTGCCGCAGCGCCCGTTCGAGCCCCTGCCGCAGGGCCTCGTCGTTCTCCAGATCGAAGCTCACCGAGAGCGGCAACTGGACGACCGGAGAGTCGCCGAAGCCGATCGTCGCCCCCAGGGCGTGGCAGGCGGTGACGGCGAGCGAGTAGAGATCGGCGCGGCTGTCCGCGGTGACCCCTCCGGCCACCACTTCGGGGGCCTGGAAGCGGGCGTTCTCTCCGGGGCCGGCGGCGGCGGCCTCGGCGCCCTGGGGGCGGAAGACGGCGGTGCCGAGCCCCAGGAGCTTCACCTGCTCGCCCGCGGGAGTCTCGACGACGAGCAGGTTGTCGGGCGAGACGTTGAGGTGGGAGATCCCCTGGGCGGCCAGGGCTTCGAGGCCGTCGAGCGCCTGGGCGATCCGCGTCAGGGCCTGAGCCGGCGAGGCGCCGGCGAGGGTGTCCAGCCCCTTGCCTTCCAGCAGCTCCATCACCAGGAAGGCGCTGCCGTCCGTGGTGAAGCCCGAGTCGATCACCACCGGCAGGCTGGGGTGCCCGGCCATCGCGGCCAGCGTTGCTCCCAGCTTCTCGAACTCCGGCGCGGCGGCGACGAGCCGCGGCGGCGAGGTCACCGTGATCAGCTTGACGGCGACCGTTTGCCCCGGCTTGGCATCGGCGGCCCGCAGCACGGTCCCGAAGCGAGTCGACTTCAGAATCTTTTCGAGTTGATAGCGATCTGTGAGCTCACGGAACTGCATCGCCTCGGTCCCTCCCCGGACCGGCGCCAAGCGCAACCCTGTTCTACTTCGTTGCCGACTGGGCTATTATAGATGGTCCTCAATGAAAAGCGACTTGAAACCATGCCCTACCGTCTAAGAGCCCTTGTCCTCCTCCTCCTTCTGCCTCTCCTCGCGGTGGCGCGCGCGGCCGTGGCGGACCCCGCCTCCCAGTTCGGGGTCAACATCCACGCTCCCCAGGGAGCCGAGCTCGCGGCCGAGCTCGACCGGGTCAAGGCCGCCGGCCTCGGCTGGGTGCGGATCGACTTCATCTGGGCCGCGGCCGAGCCGCGGAAGGGGGCCTACAACTGGGGGGGGTACGACGCCCTCGTCGCCGCCGCCCGCGCCCGTGGGCTGGAGGTGTTCGCGACCCTCGCCTACACCCCGGGCTGGGCCACCGACGGCCCCGAGCTCACCGGCGTGCCGCGCAACCCGGACGACTGGCGGCGGTTCTGCTTCCGGGCGGCCAAGCGCTACCGCGGCAAGGTCCGCTACTGGGGGCTGTGGAACGAGCCCAACCTGAAGCAGTTCTGGGCGGGGAGCCGCGACCAGTACATCGACGTCATTCTCAAGACCGGCGCCGATGCCCTGCGTTCCGGCAACCCGGCGGCGCAGGTGGGCGGCCCCGATCTCGCGCACCTGGTGTCGGGGGACTCCGACTGGTACGACTGGCTGCGCGAGTCCCTCCTCGAGGCGGGCGGCAAGCTCGACTTCATCACCCACCACATCTACGACAACGACGGCAACCGCGACGTCACCTCGAAGCTCGCGGCGAGCACCTCCTTCGGCGGGCGCCCCTCGCTCTGGCAGTACGTGAACCCCTCGGTCCAGGAAGTCCTGAAGAGCACCGGCTGGGCAGGTAAGCCGGTCTGGCTGACCGAGACCGGCTGGGAGTCGGCCCGCGTCAGCGATCAGCGGCAGGCGGACTATTACACCGGCCTCCTCAGCGACTGGTTCACCGGCCGTCCGGGGCGGGACTGGATCGCCAAGGTCTTCTTCTACGAGCTCAAGGACGGCCCCGACGGCAGCTACTCCTGGGGCATCCTGCGGGCGGACGGCTCGCCGAAGCCGGCGTATAGCGCGTACAAGGGGTTCATCGCGGGGCACTGAGCCGCCTCAAGCCCCGCCCCCCATCTCCGGTTTTCCCTCCACTTGTGATACCTTCCGCCGGATCTTCCCGGCCGGCCGGAAGCGGCGGCCCCGTGTATTCGGAGCCGTAGCGGACCGTCGGGGAAGCCCGGAGGGACCCTAAACCCCGTCAGCGCGACCTCCTTTCGGCCCGGCAAACGCCGGGCTGGAGGCTCCCGGTTCGCGCTGTGAATTTGTGCAGGCTTTGCCAAGCATTCTGGAGGAACCTATGTCCAAACTCGAGTCCCTCGCCCGGACCGGCCGCTCGTTGAGACGGCTGCCGATCCTCGGGCTGATGGCGCTGTTCGCCATCCTGACCGCCATGCCCGCCTCCGCCAGCGAGGCCGACCTCGTGCTGCCGGACCTGTCGAATCCGAATGTGACGTTCTTCGGCATGACCGGGCACAACCTGCTGCTGGGCGGCCTGTTCGTCTGCGTCCTCGGACTGGTCTTCGGCATGGTGATGTACACGCAGCTCAAGAACATGCCGGTCCACCGCTCGATGCGCGAGATCTCCGAGCTGATCTTCGAGACCTGCAAGACCTATCTCACCACGCAGGGCAAGTTCATCCTCCTGCTCGAGCTCTTCATCGGCATCGTGATGTTCGTCTACTTCTACACCCTGCGCGGCTATGACCTGGGCAAGGTGATCACGATCCTGCTCTTCAGCCTGATCGGCATCGCCGGCAGCTACGGCGTCGCCTGGTTCGGCATCCGGGTCAACACCTTCGCCAACTCGCGCTCGGCCTTCGCCAGCCTTCGCGGCAAGCCGTTCCCGACCTATGCCATCCCGCTCAAGGCCGGCATCTCGATCGGCATGCTGCTGATCAGCGTCGAGCTGTTGCTGATGCTCGCCATCCTCCTCTTCGTGCCGCGCGACTACGCCGGCCCCTGCTTCATCGGCTTCGCCATCGGCGAGTCGCTGGGCGCGGCGGTGCTGCGCATCGCGGGCGGCATCTTCACCAAGATCGCCGACATCGGCTCCGACCTGATGAAGATCGTCTTCAACATCAAGGAGGACGACGTCCGCAACCCCGGCGTGATCGCCGACTGCGTGGGCGACAACGCAGGCGACTCGGTCGGCCCGACGGCGGACGGCTTCGAGACCTACGGCGTCACCGGCGTCGCGCTGATCACCTTCATCCTGCTGGCGGTGACTCCGGCGGTCGCGGGACCCAACTTCGAGACCATCCAGACCCAGCTCCTGGTCTGGATCTTCGCCATGCGCGTCATGATGATCGTCACCAGCGGCGTCTCCTACGCGATCAACGAGACGATCGCCAAGGGGCGCTACGGCAACGCCTCCACCATGAACTTCGAGGCGCCGCTGACCTCGCTGGTCTGGCTGACCTCGGCCCTGTCGGTCGCCGTCACCTACGCCGCTTCCTACCTGCTGATCCCGAACCTCAACGGCGACGGCTCGCTCTGGTGGAAGCTGTCGACGATCATCTCCTGTGGCACGCTCGCCGGCGCCCTGATCCCCGAGCTCGTCAAGGTCTTCACCTCGACCGAATCGGGGCACGTCAAGGAGGTGGTGACCGCCTCCCGCGAGGGCGGCGCGTCGCTCAACATTCTCGCCGGCCTGATCGCCGGCAACTTCAGCGCCTACTGGCTGGGCCTGACCATCGTCGCCCTGATGGGCGCCGGCTACGGCGTCAGCACGACGCTGCCGGGCAACCTGATGATCGCCCCGGCCGTGTTCGCCTTCGGCCTCGTGGCCTTCGGCTTCCTCGGCATGGGCCCGGTGACGATCGCCGTTGACTCCTACGGTCCGGTGACCGACAACGCGCAGTCCGTCTTCGAGCTGTCGACCATCGAGACCCTGCCCAACATCAAGCAGGAGATCCAGAAGGACTTCGGCTTCGTGCCCGACTTCGACACCGCCAAGCACCACCTGGAGGCCAATGACGGCGCCGGCAACACCTTCAAGGCGACCGCCAAGCCGGTGCTCATCGGCACCGCGGTCGTGGGCGCGACGACGCTGATCTTCTCGATCATCGTGGTGCTCACCCACGGCCTGCAGCCGGAGTATGTCCGTTTCCTCTCGCTGCTCCATCCGCCGTTCCTGCTCGGCCTGATCACCGGCGGCGCGGTGATCTACTGGTTCAGCGGCGCCTCCTGCCAGGCGGTGTCGACCGGCGCCTACCGGGCCGTCGAGTTCATCAAGCAGAACATCCGGCTCGACGCCGGCGCTACGAAGGCCTCGACCGAGGACAGCAAGAAGGTCGTCGCCATCTGCACCACCTACGCCCAGAAGGGGATGTTCAACATCTTCCTGACGGTGTTCTTCAGCACGCTGGGCTTCGCGTGCCTCGAGCCCTACTTCTTCATCGGCTACCTGATCTCGATCGCGATCTTCGGCCTCTACCAGGCGATCTTCATGGC
>JBDSHF010000468.1:0-9283 GCA_039918595.1 Thermoanaerobaculia bacterium | reverse complement strand
CCACCAGGCGGCGCTCGCCGTCCTCGCGCGCCAGGACCACGGCCTCGCGGACTCCAGGCTGCGCGGACAGCGCAGCCTCGATCTCCCCCAGCTCGATGCGGAAGCCGCGGATCTTGACCTGCTGGTCGATGCGGCCGAGGTACTCGAGATCGCCGTTCGGCAGGCGGCGGGCGAGGTCTCCCGAGCGGTAGAGACGCGCGCCGGGCTGTCCCGAGAACGGATCGGGGACGAAGCGCCCGGCGGTGAGGTCCGGACGGCCGAGATACCCCTGCGCGAGCCCGGCGCCGCCGACGTGCATCTCGCCGGGGACGCCGACCGGCAGCGGCTGGAGACTGCCGTCGAGCAGATGGACGGAGAGGTCCGGAATCGGCTCGCCGATCAGGCTGCCGCCGGCGAGGTCCGCTGCCCGCAGCGGCCGGTAGGTCACATGGACGGTGGTTTCGGTGATGCCGTACATGTTGATCAGCCGCGGACGCTCGTCGCCGTGGCGGGCGAACCAGGGGGCGAGGCTCGCCGGCTCCAGAGCCTCGCCGCCGAAGATCACCCGGCGCAGGGCGAGATCGGGAGGCGCTTCGCCGAGCGCCGCCTCCTCCGCCCAGAGGAGCTGGCGGAAGGCGGAGGGGGTCTGATTGAGGATGGTGACCCGCTCCTCGCGCAGCAGGCGGTAGAAGCCCTCGGGCGAGCGGCTCTCCCAGTAGGGGACCACCACCAGACGGCCACCGTGGAGCAGGGCCCCCCAGATCTCCCAGACCGAGAAGTCGAAGGCATAGGAGTGGAAGAGGGTCCAGACGTCGTCCGCGCCGAAGCCGAACCAGGGCTCGGTGGCCGTGAACAGGCGGTGGACGCTGGCATGCGAGATCACCACCCCCTTCGGCCGGCCGGTCGACCCCGAGGTGTAGATGATGTAGGCCGGGAGCTCCGGATCGGCGGGGATCTCCAGGCGCTCGCCACTGCAGGCCTCGATCTCGTCCCGCTCGGCGTCGAGGCGGACCGTGCGGACAGCAGCCGCGGTCAAGTCTCCTGATGTCACCAGCAACGAGGCGCCACTGTCCTCCAGGGTGAAGCCCAGGCGCTCGGCCGGATAGGCCGGATCGAGCGGCACGTAGGCCGCGCCGGTCTTCAGGACGGCAAGGATCGCGACCAACATCTCCGCCGACCGCTCCAGCAGGAGGGCCACCCGGTCCCCCGGCCGCACGCCGGAGACTTGGAGATGGCGGGCGAGCCGGTTGGCGCGGCGGTCGAGCTCGCCATAGGTGAGCCGCTCGGTGCCCACGGACAGCGCTGGAGCCTCGGGCGCGCCGTCCACCTGGGCTTCGAAGAGAAGGTGCAGAGGGGTCAGGACGCGATCCTCCGCGGCACCCGGATTCCACTCGACCAGGAGCTGATGGCGCTCCGCCGCGCTCAGCAGCGGCAGATCCGCGAGGCGCCGGCCCGGCTCGTCGATCCAGGCTTCGAGCAGGGTGCCGAAGTGCCCCGCCAGCCGCGCCACCGTCGAGCCGTCGAACAGGTCGGCGTCGTAGAGGAAGACGCCGGCGAGGCTCGCGCCGGTCTCATAGAGATTGACCACCAGATCGAACTTGGCGGTCTCGACGTCCGTCTCAAACGGTTGCAGGGTGAGGCCGGGCAGCTCCAGGTAGCCGTCCGCCGGCGCGGTCTGGAGCTGGAAGGTGACGCGCAGCAGCGGCGGCCGGTGCGGGTTGCGCGGCAGCCCCAGCTCGTCCACCAGCCGCTCGAAGGGGACGTCCTGGTGGGAGAGGGCGCCGAGGACGGTCTCGCGGGAGCGGGCCAGGAGCTCCGGAAGGTCGGGATCTCCCGCCAGATCCCCGTGCAGGACCAGGGTGTTGACGAAGAAGCCGATCAGCCCCTCGATCTCGGCGCGCGAGCGGCTGGCGACCGGCATCCCCACCGGCAGCCCGATCTGGCCGGTCTCCCGGTGGAGCACCGCGGCGAACGCGGCGAAGAGCCCCATGAAGAGGGTGGCGTCCCCCGCGCGGGCCAGCCGGCCCAGCCGCTCCACGCTCGCCGCCGCGAGCTCCCAGGATCGGCTGCCGCCACGGCCGGAGGGGGCCGGCGGGCGCGGACGGTCCGTGGGCAGCTCCAGCGGAGCGAGGCCGGCGAGCTGCCGCCGCCAGTAGCCGAGCTGCTCCGCGAGCACTTCCCCGCGCAGCCACTCCCGCTGCCAGACGGCATAGTCGGCGTACTGCACCGGCGGCTCGGGGAGCGGCGACGGTACCCCCTGGACGAAGGCGGTGTAGAGCCGGGTCAGCTCGGGGACGAACACCGCGCTCAGCGACCAGCCGTCAGCGGCGATGTGATGTGTCCCCCACAGCGCGACGTGGTCCTCGTCCCCCAGGCGCAGGAGGAGGGCGCGCAGCAGGGGCCCGTGCTCGAGGTCGAACGGCCGGGCGCCCTCCGCCGTGGCGATCCGCCAAGCCTCCACCGGACGGACCTCCTCCGGCAGGGAGGCGAGGTCGACCACCGGCTGCGGCAACGGCGCCGCGGGGTGGATCTCCTGCACGGCGCCGGTGGCGGTGGCGCGGAAAGTCGTGCGCAGCGCCTCGTGACGGCGCAGGATCTCGGAGAGAGCGGCGGCGAGGGCACCGGTGTCCAGCCGGCCGGCGAGCCGCAGCGCCGCCCCCATGTTGTAGACCGGGCTCGCCGGCGCCAGGAGCTGCAGGAACCAGAGCCGCTCCTGCGCGAAGGAGAGCGGCAGGGGGTGATCGCGGGGGACGCGGGCGATCGGCGGCGCCACGGCGGCTTCCCCGGAGGTCCGGCGCGTCCGCTCGATCCACGCCGTCAGGTCGGCGACCGTGGGCGCCTCGAAGATCACCCGCAGCGGCAGCTCGACCGCGAAGGCGCCGCGCACGCGCGAAACGAGCTGGGTGGCCAGCAGGGAGTGGCCGCCCAGCTCGAAGAAGTTGTCGTGGGCGCCGACGGCGTCGAGACGCAGCAGATCGGCCCACAGACCGGCGAGCCTTTCCTCCACCGGCCCCCGCGGCGCGGCGGTCCCGGCGGCCTGCCTCTGGGGCGCCGGCAGCGCCCGCCGGTCGACCTTGCCGTTGGGGGTGAGCGGCAGCGCCGGCAGCTCGACGAAGGCGGCCGGCACCATGTAGTCGGGGAGCCGCGTGAGGAGAAACGGCCGCAGCCGGCCGGCGAGATCCGGCGCCGCCCCGGGCTCGGGGACCACATAGGCCGCGAGGTAGCGATCCCCGCGCTCCTCGCGGACCACCACCACCGATTCCCGCACCCCTTCCAGGCGGCCGATCGCCGCCTGAATCTCCCCCGGCTCGATGCGAAAGCCGCGGATCTTGACCTGCTGGTCCGCCCGGCCGGCGAAGACCGCTTCACCGTCCGGCAGATAGCGGCCGAGGTCGCCGGTGCGGTAGACGCGGTCCCTCTCGTCACCAGTCGATCGGCCGGTAAAGGGATTGACGAGGAAGCGCTCGCGGGTCAGCGCCTCATCGCCGAGATAGCCACGGGCGAGGTGGGGACTGCGCATCCAGATCTCGCCGACCTCGCCGATGCCCGCCAGCCGCTCGGCGGCGTTGACGACCAGAATCTGGACGTCCTCCATGCCGCGGCCCAGCGGCAGCACCTGCCGGGCCCGCTGCCCGGCCGCGCCCGCTTCGGCGTCGACGACGTGATACCCCACGGCACGCTGCGTCTCGGTGCTGCCGTAGAGATTGACGCAGGTGACTCCCGGCGCCAGCCGGCGGAGGCGGTCGACGTCCAGCCGGGTGAGCACGTCCCCCACCAGCAGGACGTAACGCAGCGACGGGACCGGCGTGAGCTCGGTGCCATCCCCGGGCGACTCGGTCAGCACCTGCCCCATGGCAGGTGTCAAATGGGCGACGGTGATCCCCTGCCGCGCCGCCCAGGCCGCCAGCCGGCCCGGGATGAAGATCTCCTCAGGGTCGGGCGCGTGGAGGGACGCACCGGTGCAGAGCGCGGTGAAGAGATCGCGCTGCAGCGGATCGTGCGCCAGCCCGGAGAGCAGGCTGTAGCGGTCTTCTTCGGTGAGGCCGAAGCGCTCGCGCTGCCAGGGGAGGAAGTGCGACAGCGGGCCGTGGCGCCCGAGGATCCCCTTGGGGGTTCCGGTCGACCCGGAGGTGAACGCCACGAAAGCGAGGTCGTCGGGGCCGGTGGCGGCGGGCTCCCCGGGGGCAGGGAACGTCGCGAGCAGGTCGCGCGCCGCCGCCGGACCTCCGCCGGGCAGTGTGATGCGGCCGAGCAGACGCCTCTCCGCGTCCCAGCCGGCGAGCAGCTCCTCCACCTCGCGGGGTGGCGGCGCGGCGTCCGCCAGCGCCACCCAGGCCCGGGGCTCGGCGAGGCGCAGGATCTCGACCAGGCGCGCCGCCGGATAGGCGGGATCGAGCATGACGAAGGCGCCGCCCGCGGCCAGCGTTCCCAGGACCGCCCAGGCGATAGGCGCGCTGCGGTGAGCCCAGATCGCCACCCGGTCTCCGGGCTCCACCCCGGCCGCCCGCAGGTGGGCGGCGAGGCGGCCGGCGGCACCGGCGAGCTCGCCGTAGGTCCAGCTCCCCCGTGGATCGACCACCGCCACGCGCTCCGGATGCCGGCGGGCGGCGGCCAGGAACAGCTCGTGGACCGCGCCGTGCCATTCCGTTCCCAGCAACTGGGTGGGATCGGGCAGGACGGCCGCGGCCTCCGGGGTCACCAGCGAGAAATCCCCGACGCGGCGGCCGGGTTCCCGCGCCACCGCCTCCAGGAGGACCCGGTACTGCCGGAGCAGCTCCTCCATGCGCGGCGCGTCGAACAGGTCGGCGTTGTAGACCAGATTGAAGCGGATCTCCTCCCGCGACTCGGCGGCGTAGACGGTGAGGTCGAACTTCGACTCCGGCTCGGGGGCCGGCCCGGCCTCGACCTCCAGGCTCGGCAGGCGCCCTCTCTCGGGGGGGAAGTTGAGCATGTTGAAGAAAACCTGGAACACCGGCGTGCGCGAGAGGTCGCGCTCCGGCTTCAGCTCCACCAGCAGCGCCTCGAAGGGGATGTCCTGGTGGGCGAAGGCACCCAGCGTCGTCTCCCGCACCCGGACCAGCAGCTCGCGGAAGCTCGGGTTCCCCGCCAGGTCGGTGCGCAGGGCCAGCGTATTGAGGAAGAAGCCGATCAGGGGCTCGGTCTCGGCGCGATGGCGCCCGGCGACGGGTGAGCCCACCACGATGTCGTCCTGCCCGGAGAGCCGCGAGAGCAGGGCCTGGAAGGCGGCGAGCAAGGTCATGAACAGGCTCGCCCGCCCCTCCCGCGACAGCTTCCGCAGAGCGTTTCCCAACGCCTCCGGAAGGCGTAGCTCCAGCCGCCCTCCCCGGAAGGTCTGGACGGGCGGCCGCGGGCGGTCCGCGGGCAGATCGAGCGGCGCCAGCTCCCCTCCCAACTTCGCGCGCCAGTAGGAGAGCTGCGCCTCCAGGGTCTCGCCGCGCAGCCACTCCCGCTGCCAGCGGGCGAAGTCGGCGTACTGGATGGCGAGCGGCGGCAGCGGCGAGGGCCTGCCCGCGGCGAACGCGTCATAGAGGGCGATCAGCTCGCGGTCCATCACCCCGGCGGACCAGCCGTCGGAAACGATGTGGTGGACCTCGAGCACGAAGAGGTGGAGATCCGCGGCGAGGCGCAACAGAGAGGCGCGGACCAGCGGACCGGCCGCCAGCTCGAAGGGGGAGGTCAGAGAGGCCAGCGTGACCCGGCCGGCCGCCAGCTCGCGGACGGTCTCCGGCAGCGCCGAGAGGTCCACCACGGGCAGCGGGACCCGCAGGTTGGGGGCGATCCGCTGCATCGGCACGCCGTCGATCTCGACGAACGAGGTGCGCAGGGCCTCGTGCCGGCGCACGATCTCGTTCAGCGTCCGCTCCAGGATCACGGCGTTCAGCCGGCCGCGCAGGCGCAGGGCCGAGCCCATGTTGAAGGCCGGATTGCCCGGCTCCATACGGTCGAGGAACCAGAGGCGCTCCTGGGCAAAGGAGAGCGGCGCCGTCCGGGCCCCGGAGCGGACGGCCGCAGTGGTGGCGGGGAGAGCGCCCGCCTGCTCGGCCCGCCGCGCCAGCTCGGCGAGCACGGGAGCCTCGAACAGCGCGCGCACGGGCAGGTCGACTCCGAGGCGGGCGCGCATGCGGGAGAGGATCTGGACCGCCATCAGCGAGTGCCCGCCGAGCTCGAAGAAGTCGTCCCGCGCCCCGACGCGCTCGACGTCGAGGATCTCGCTCCAGATCGCCGCGATCTCCCGCTCGGTGCCGGCCGCCGGCTCGACGTACCCGGCGGCGGCCGGCGCGCCCTGCGGAGAGAAGGCGGGGCCGGTCAGGGCGCGGCGGTCCAGCTTGCCGCTCGGAGTCAGCGGCAGCGCGGCCAGCGCGACAAAGGCGGCGGGGACCATGGGCGCCGGCAGGCGCGCCCGGAGCGCCTCCCGCAGCCCGGCCTCGGAACCGTCCTCGGAACCGTCCTCGCCGTCCCAGACCACGTAGGCCACCAGGCGCGGCCCCCCCGGCGGATCCTGCCGCGCCACCACCGCGGCGGCGCGCACGTTCGGCTGGGCGGCGACGACCGCCTCGACCTCTCCGGGCTCGACGCGGTAACCGCGCACCTTGACCTGGAAGTCGGTGCGCCCGAGGTACTCGAGGTCGCCGCTCGCCAGCCACCGCGCGAGGTCCCCCGTGCGGTAGAGCCGCGCCCCCGCTTCCACGCCGCCCGGATCGGGGATGAAGCGGTCGGCGGTCAGGTCCGGCCGCCCGAGGTAGCCGCGGGCGAGGCCGGCGCCGCCGACGCAGAGCTCCCCCGGCACCCCCATGGCGACCGGTTGCCGGCCGCGGTCGAGCAGATGGACGCGGTGATTGGCGATCGGCCGGCCGATCGGCGGCAGCGCCGGCCAGCGGTCCGGCGGTCCGGGCAGGAGGAAGGCGGTGGTGACGTGGGTCTCGGTCGGCCCGTACTCGTTGAACAGCCGGGCACCGCCCTGGAAGAGCGCCGCCACCGCCGGGGTGACCCGGAGCTGCTCGCCGGCGGTGATCAGCTCACGCAATGCCGGCGGCGGCCCCCCCTGCTCGCCGGCGATCTCGGCGAGCTGTTGCAGCGCGACGAAGGGTTGGAAGAGCCGCTCGATCCGCTTCTCGACCAGGAAGGAGAGCAGCGCGGCGGGATCGCGGCGCAGCTCGTCGGGCATCATCACCAGCGTGCCCCCCGAGCCCCAGGTCGAGAACAGCTCCTCGAAGGAGACGTCGAAGCCGAGCGGCGAGAACTGGAGGACGCGCCGGCCGCGGTCCGGCCGGACCTCGCCGGCCCAGGCGGCGAGGTTGGCCAGCGCCCGATGCGGCAGCGCCACCCCCTTGGGGCGGCCGGTGGAGCCCGAGGTGTAGAGGATGTAGGCGAGGTTTTCCGGGCCGGGCCGGATCGCCGCCGCGGCCGGCGGCGCCGGCCGCGCGGACCCGGAAACGATCCCCCCCCGCCGGTCGAGGACGGCGACCTCGACGCCGTCCAGCAGCCCGGGCGGCAGATCGGCGAGCGCCGCCTCCTCGGCGAGGACGAGCCGGGGGCGCGCGTCGCCGATCATCAACGCCAGGCGCTCCGCGGGATAGCTGGGATCGAGCGGCAGGCAGACGCCGCCGGCCTCGAGGATCGCCAGCACGCTCACCGGCAGGGCGAGAGAGCGGCCGGCCCAGAGCCCCACCGGCACGTCCGGACCGACGCCGGCGCCGCGCAGGACCCCGGCGAGGCGCCGCGCCGCTGTCACTAGGGCGCGGTAGCTCAGGATCTCTTCCCCATGCTCGACGGCGACCGCGTCGGGAGTGCGCTCCGCCTGCCGCGCGGCGATCTCGTGCGCGAGGGGCGCGCCGGCGGCCGGGCTCCCGGTGTCGTTCCACTCGCGGACGAGCTGCTGCCTCTCCTCCGGGGAGAGGAGCGGCAGCGCCGAGACCCGCCCGCCGGCGTCCGCCATCGCCCGGCGCAGCAGGGTCTCCAGGTGCGCGGCGATGCGGCGCGCGGTCGGAGCGTCGAACAGCTCGGTGCTGTAGGCGATGTCCGCCAGCATCTCCCCGCCGAAGTCCCAGAAGCCCACCTCGAAATCGAACTGCGACACCGTGGTCTCGAACGCCAGCGGGGCGAGCGACAGGCCGGGGAGCTCCACGGCGCCGAGAGGCGCGTTCTGGACGGCGAAGAGAACCCGGAAGAGCGGGTTGACGGCCAGATGCCGCTCCGGCCGCAGCGCCTCCACCAGCCGCTCGAAAGGGAGGTCCTGATGGGCGTAGGCTTCCAGGGTGGTCTTGCGCACGCGGGCGAGCAGGTCCTCGAAGGAGGGGTCCCCCGCGAGGTCGCCGCGCAGCACCAGGGTGTTGACGAAGAAGCCGATCAGCGGCTCGATCTCCTCCCGGTTGCGGTTGGCGATCGGCGAGCCGACGGTGAGCTCTTCCTGCCCGGTGAGCCGCGACAGCAGCGCCTGGAACGCCGCCAGGAGGACCATGAAGGGGGTGGCCTCGTGCCGGCGGGCGAACGCCGCCAGATCGGCCGCGAAGCCGGCGGGGAGGGGAACGCGGAGCCGCGCCCCGGCATGGGTGCGCTCGGGGGGCAGCGGCCGGTCGGTCGGCAGATCGAGCGTGGCCGGCACGCCCGCCAGCTTCTCCCGCCAGTAGGCGAGCTGCCGCTCGAGGACCTCGCCGCGGAGCCAGCCGCGCTGCCAGACGGCGAAGTCCGCGTACTGGATCGGCAGCTCGGGGAGCGGCGACGGCGAGCCGGCGCGCGCGGCGCCGTAGAGCGCCGAGATCTCGCGGACGAGCACCCCCATCGACCAGCCGTCAGAGACGATGTGGTGCATGGAGAGCAGAAGGGCGTGCTCGGCGGGCGCCAGCCGCAGCAGGACGGCGCGCAGGAGCGGTCCGCGCGCGAGGTCGAACGGCCGGTCCGACTCCTCCTGGGCCAGGGCCTTCGCCCGGACCCCGCGGAGCTCGGCGGGCAGGGCAGAGAGGTCGACGAACGGCAGGGTCCAGAGGCCGGCGGGCGCGATCGCCTGGACCGGCTGCCCGTCGACCTCCCGGAAGGTCGTGCGCAGCACCTCGTGGCGGCGTACCACCTCGCCGAGCAGCGCCGCGAAGACCGCCGGCGAGGCCTCCCCCGTGATCAGCAGCGCCTGAGGGATGTTGTAGGCGCTGAGGCCCGGCTGCATGCGGTCGATGAACCAGAGCCGCTCCTGGGCGAAGGAGAGGGGGAGCGGCTCAAGGCCGGGCGGCCGGCGCGGGATGCCCGCCGGCGGCGCCGCGGCGCGCGCCTTCTCCTTGCGCCTGCGGACCTG
>JBDSHF010000467.1:0-3964 GCA_039918595.1 Thermoanaerobaculia bacterium | reverse complement strand
GACGTATCAGCCTTGCGATGAGGCGCGGTGTCTGCCGCCGGTGACTCGGGGGTTGTAGGGTCGGCCCCCCCGCCCCGAATCCTCACCCCCGGCCCCTCTCCCACCGCACTCCCCCCGACCGGGAGAGGGGGGACTTTACTGAAAGCGCGTGGCTTGTAGGGTGCGCTGTGCGCACCAGAAACGGTGATGGTGCGCACAGCGCACCCTACAAGCCACGCCTTCTCAGCAAAGTCCCCCCTCTCCCGGTCGGGGGGAGTGCGGTGGGAGAGGGGCCGGGGGTGAGGTTTCGGGGCGGGGGCCGATCGCGGGCCATGACAGGCGCTCCGCCGCCGCCGCGGTCTTCCTCGTACAGGCTTCATATAGGCTCCCCCCATGTCCAAAGACCTCCCCGCCGACGAATTCCGTGCCGCGATGCACCGTGTGGCCGATCTGGTGGCCGATTACCTGGAGGGGGTGGGCGAGCGTCCCGTGCTGCCCGCCGTCCAGCCGGGCGAGGTGCGCCGCGCCCTGCCCGCCTCGCCGCCCGTGGAGCCGGAGCCCCTCGACGCCGTCCTCGACGACTACCGGCGGCTGATCGAGCCCAACGTCACCCACTGGAACCACCCCGGCTTCTTCGCCTACTTCGCGATCACCGGCTCCGGCCCCGGCATCGTCGGCGAGACCCTCGCCGCCGCCCTCAACGTCAACGCCATGCTCTGGCGCACCTCGCCGGCCGCCACCGAGCTCGAGGAGACGGTCTGCGATTGGCTCGCCCAGATGATGGAGCTGCCGGCGGACTTTCGCGGCCACATCAACGACACCGCCTCGACGAGCAGCCTGGTGGCCCTCGCCGCCGCCCGCCACCGCCTCCCCGGGCTCGACGCGCGGATCAAGGGGCTTTCCGGCCGCCCCGACGCGCCGGCGCTCACCGTCTACGCCAGCGACCAGGCCCACTCCTCGATCGACAAGTCGGCGATCGTCCTCGGGGTCGGCCAGGAGAACGTGCGGCGGATCGAGAGCGACGGCGAGTTCCGGATGTCCGTCCCGGCGCTCGCCCAGGCGATCGCCGCCGACCGCGCCGCGGGGCGGCTGCCGATGGCGGTCGTGGCCACCGTGGGCACCACCTCGACGACCAGCATCGACCCCGTCCCCGCGATCGCCGACCTCTGCGCCCGCGAGGGGATCTGGCTGCACGTCGACGCCGCCTACGCGGGCTCGGCCGCCATCTGCCCCGAACTCCGGGCGGCGATGCCCGGCATCGAGCGGGCCGACTCGCTGGTGGTCAACCCCCACAAGTGGCTGTTCACCCCGGTCGACTGCTCGGTGCTCTACGTGCGCGACCCGGCCCTGCTGCGCGCCGCCTTCTCGCTGGTGCCCGAGTACCTGCGGACCACCGAGGAGGAGGTCACCAACCTGATGGACTACGGCTTCCAGCTCGGCCGGCGCTTCCGCGCCCTCAAGCTCTGGATGGTGATCCGCTCCTTCGGCGTCGAGGGGCTGCGCGAGCGTATTCGCTGGCATTGCGAGCTCGCCCGCGAGCTGGCCGCCCGCATCGAGGCCGATTCCGGCTTCGAGCTGGCCGCCCCCGTCCCCTTCAGCACCGTCTGTTTCCGCGCCCGCGTGGAGGGCCAGGGAGACGCCCAGGACCACTTCAACGAGCGGCTTCTCGCCCGCGTCAACGCCGCGGGTCCTGTCTTCGTCTCCCATACCGTCCTCCAGGGGCGCTACACCCTGCATGCGGCGATCGGCAACCTGCGGACCGAGCGGGAGCACGTCGAGGCGCTCTGGGATCTGATCGTCCAGACCCGCGAGGAGCTTCGGCGAGAGGAGGGCGCTTGAGCGGGGAGCACCCCTTCGTTCCCTACCGCCCCGAGCGTCTCCCTGAAGAGGAGATGCGCCGCCGGGGGCGCGACTTCCATGCCGGGATGGATCGCCGGCGCAGCGTCCGCGCCTTCTCCTCCGATCCGGTACCGCGCGAGCTGATCGAGATCGCCATCCGCACGGCGTCGACGGCCCCCTCGGGCGCCCACCGCCAGCCCTGGAAGTTCGTCGTCGTCGGGGATCCGGGGCTCAAGCGCGAGATCCGCGCCGCCGCCGAGGCCGAGGAGTACGAGAGCTACGTCGGCGGCCGCATGCCGGAGGAGTGGCTGGAGGCCCTGGCTCCGCTCGGCACCGGCTGGGAGAAGCCCTTCCTCGAGACCGCCCCCTGGATCGTCGTCGTCTTCGAGGAGCTGTACGGCCTGCGTCCCGACGGCGGCAAGCGGAAGAACTACTACCCCAAGGAGAGCGTGGGGATCGCCTGCGGCCTGTTCATCGCCGCCCTCCACCAGATGGGCCTCGCGACGCTCACCCACACCCCGAGCCCGATGGCCTTCCTCTCCCGCCTCCTCGACCGCCCCGCCAACGAGAAGCCCTTCATCCTCTTCCCCATCGGCTACCCGGCGCCGGACGCCGAGGTGCCGGACATCAGGAGGAAGGGGCTGGAGGAGGTCAGCGTCTGGTACGAGAAAGGATCGCCATGACTCAAACAGTCGTCTACGGAGTGGATATCGCTGTTTACGAGGTAGGTGTGAATGGGCAGCCTATCGGGAGAAGAGGATTCGCTTGGGCTCGGCTCGCGCCTATGGATTTTGGAGCCATAGACCCGTCAGTGTTTAGGGAGGACCAGATAGGGACAGATCTGAACAGGTTGGCCGCCAGTATCGCTGAGGATCTCAAGGCAGGCGCCAGTGTTGCTTTGGGATTCGAGGCTCCGATGTGGACTCCCGCTCCCTCGAAACTCCCTGATCGGGGCAACCTCTTCAAGCTTCGTTTCGAGCCGGAAGTTGGCTACGGATGGTATCTGCAATCTGGTGCTGCCGCGACGATGAAAGCTCTGACGCTTGGCAAGATTTTGATTTCACAGCTTGTCCGTCTGGGAGCTCAGGCCCAATTTCTGACAGAGCGAAAGCTCCCAGATTCTGGGCAACTTTGTCTATTTGAAGCCTTCGTAGCTGGTGACGAATTTAGGACCGACTCACCGGAGGGCTTTTCGCAAGATGCTTGGGATGCTGCCACGGCAGCTCTAGCCTATGCTGGAGCGATTCTGAAGATTCCAATCAAGGGATACGACGCGATTGAGTTCGGGCCAGCCCCTGCTTTGCCGAGCGAAGTATTCTCACACTGGGCAACAGTGATTTCGGCTTGTGGTCTAGACGCACAAGCCTGCCTTATGCCTTGTCCTGTCGTGGCGATGCGGCAGATGCCAGTTCCGGGTTAGAGCGCCTAACAAAAATCGGTTTCGTACGTAGGGGAGGGGCTTGTCCCCTCCCTCGCCCTGAAAGGGCGTAATTTGATTAGCCTGGCGCTTTAGCGCCAGGTAGGCAGCCCCCAAAATCTCATCCCGCCCTGAAGGGGCGGAACCCAACTTTCCTGTACTGAGGAAACGTTGATGAAGAGCACCGCCCCCTCGGGGCGGATATAGGGGGGTGGGACTGCCCTACTTGGCGCTAAAGCGCCAAGCTAATCAAATTTCGCCCTTTCAGGGCGAGGGAGGGGACGAGCCCCTCCCCTACGAAAAGAGGTTTGATAGGGCCTCTCAGTGACATGCCGAGCTAAATCTGGCCGCACTGGCGCCAAAGATTTTCACATACACAGACAAAGGATCCATTCCGAGGCTTTTCCTGCGCTCATCGACGGTTTCTGGTAGCTCGGTCGGCAACACGATCGGCTGACCTGTCGGGTCCTTCCCCATTCGCGTGCCGTAATGTTGCTTCTTGCCTAAGAGGAGCTGGATGCGATCATACAAGAGTGCGTAGGTATCGCCTCCCAATCGTCTGGCTTCGACCTCCTCTTTGATTTTCGGTAGTGCTGCCAGCATAAGAGGGTGTTTGGGAAGCCCCGAAAGGCGTGCTAAAATGCGTCTATGGGATACCCGAGCGACGTGAGCGACACGGAATGGCGGATTATTGGTCGCTTGCTTCCGGCAACCAAGCCTGGAGGCAGG
>JBDSHF010000466.1:0-3709 GCA_039918595.1 Thermoanaerobaculia bacterium | reverse complement strand
GGGCCGGGAGGTGGGTCTTCCCCTCATCCTTATATAGATAGGGAGAAGGAAGGGAGCTCAAACCACCGGCCTTGCGGAGTGGGGACGCTCCGGTTATACTGCGCGTCCCGCTGGCCGACCTGATCGGGTCAAGGCGCGGTCGTCTGTTGACGCGCGCCGGCCTCTCAATGTAGACTCTGCGGGTTTCGCCGCCGATGGTCCCGCCAGGGACGGGGGCGGTTACAGTCTTCAAACCGAAGACCACTAAACCCTGAACACCGTTCGGGGCCGGAGTTGGGGCCAGCAGACCCATCTTGGATGGGCTGGGGTCTTGTCGCTCCGCGGAAGAACATCGAATCAACGGGTCTGAGGAGATCTGGACGCATGCCTACGATTCATCAATTGGTGCGCAAGGGTCGCGAACGCGTGGAGACCAAAACCAAGAGCCCCGCGCTGCAGTCTTCCCCCCAGAAGCGGGGAGTGTGCATTCGCGTCTACACCCAGACGCCCAAGAAGCCGAACTCGGCGCTCCGCAAGGTGGCCCGTGTGCGCCTCACCAACGGCATCGAGGTGACCACCTACATTCCGGGGGTTGGCCACAACTTGCAGGAGCACTCGATCGTGCTGATTCGCGGCGGCCGCGTGAAGGATCTCCCCGGCGTCCGTTACCACGTCATCCGGGGCACGCTCGACGCGGTCGGCGTGCAGGCTCGTCGCCAGGGGCGCTCGAAGTATGGCGCCAAGCGACCGAAGGCTCAGGGAGGCAAGTAAGTCATGCCGAGGCGCAGAGAAGTTCCGAAGCGCGAGATCCTGCCGGATCCGCTCTACAACTCGCAGTTGGTCACCAAGTTCGTCAACGTGGTGATGAAGCAGGGCAAGAAGTCGGTGGCCGAGCGCATCCTGTACGACGCCCTCGAGGCGATCCGGACGCGCACCAGCGACGACCCGATGAAGGTGTTCAAGAAGGCGATCGAGAACGTCAAGCCCGCGGTCGAGGTGAAGTCCCGGCGCGTCGGCGGTTCGACCTATCAGGTCCCCGTCGAGGTGCGCCCCTCCCGCAAGCTGGCGCTGGCGATGCGCTGGATCATCAACTCCGCCCTCGGGCGTGGCGAGAAGACGATGCGCGCCCGTCTGGCCGGCGAGCTGCTGGAGGCCGCCGAGAACCGCGGCGGCGCGATCAAGAAGAAGGAAGACACGCACCGGATGGCAGAAGCCAACAAGGCCTTCGCTCACTATCGCTGGTAAAAACCGGCGTTGGTGTCACGGGCATCCGCCGGTCTCCCCTCGGGGCGGCTGGCGGTCCCGGGCGGAATCCTCCTTCGAGCCTGAGAGACGAGACATAACGAGCGGTTAGAGACGAGACGTCAAAGGTTTAGACCATGGCACGGCAATCACCCCTGAAAGATACGCGCAATATCGGCATCATGGCCCATATCGACGCTGGCAAGACCACGGCCACCGAGCGGATCCTGTATTACACCGGGGTCAACTACAAGATCGGTGAGGTCCACGAGGGTACCGCCACCATGGACTGGATGGTGCAGGAGCAGGAGCGCGGCATCACCATTACCTCCGCCGCCACCACCTGCTTCTGGAACAAGCACCGGATCAACATCATCGACACCCCTGGCCACGTCGACTTCACGGCCGAGGTGGAGCGTTCGCTGCGCGTGCTCGACGGCGCCGTCGCGGTGTTCGACTCGGTCGCCGGCGTCGAGCCGCAGTCGGAGACGGTCTGGCGCCAGGCCGACCGTTACAAGGTGCCGCGGATCGCGTTCGTCAACAAGATGGACCGCATCGGCGCCGACTTCGAGCGCACGGTCTCGATGATGCGCACCCGCCTGGCCGCCAACCCGGTCGTCATCCAGCTCCCCTGGGGCCGCGAGGACCGCTTCAAGGGGGTCATCGACCTCCTGCAGATGAAGGGGCTCTTCTACAAGGACGAGACCATGGGGGCCGCCTACGAGGTGGTGGACATCCCGGAGGAGCACGCCGACCAGGCGCACAAGATGCGCGAGGTGATGGTCGAGGCGATCTCCGAGACCGACGACCAGCTCCTGGAGAAGTACCTCTCCGGCGAGGAGGTCACCAACGACGAGCTGAAGGCCGCGCTGCGCCGGGCGACGATCTCCAACCAGATCCAGCCGGTGACCTGCGGCAGCGCCTTCAAGAACAAGGGGGTCCAGCCGCTGCTCGACGCGGTGGTCGACTACCTTCCGTCACCGCTCGACATTCCGCCGATCCAGGGGATCGATCCCAACAACGAGCAGCCGGTCCTCCGCCACTCGGACGACTCGGAGCCGTTCTCGGGCCTGGTGTTCAAGATCATGACCGACCCGTTCGTCGGCCAGCTCGTCTTCTTCCGTGTCTACTCGGGGTTCGTCCAGTCGGGCGCCACGGTGCTCGGCTCGAAGCGCAACAGCACCGAGCGCATCGGCCGGCTGCTCAAGATGCACGCCAACAAGCGCGAGGAGATCGAGGAGGTCTGGGCGGGGGACATCGCGGCGGCGGTCGGCCTGAAGAACGTCACCACCGGCGACACGATCTGCGATCCCAGGTCCCCGGTGGTCCTGGAGTCGATGAGCTTCCCGGAGCCGGTGATCGAGGTCTCGATCGAGCCGAAGACGAAGACCGACCAGGAGAAGCTCGGCTCCTCGCTCGCCAAGCTGATGCAGGAGGACCCGACCTTCCGCGTCCACACGGACAAGGACACGGGGCAGACCATCATCGCCGGCATGGGCGAGCTGCACCTCGAGATCATCGTCGACCGCCTGGTGCGCGAGTTCAACGTCGGTGCCAACGTCGGCAAGCCGCAGGTCGCCTACAAGGAGACGATCACCCAGGAGGCTTCCGGGGAGGGGCGCTACATTCGCCAGACCGGCGGCCGCGGCCAGTATGGCCACGCCAAGATCCACATGCGGCCGACCACCGAGGGTGATTTCATCTTCAACAACAAGGTGGTGGGCGGCTCGATCCCCAAAGAGTTCATCAAGCCGATCGAGCAGGGGATCAAAGAGGCGCTGGAGACGGGGCCGCTGGCCGGCTTCCCGTGCACCGGGGTCGAGGTCGACCTCTACGAGGGGAGCTACCACGACGTCGACTCCTCGGAGATCGCGTTCAAGATCGCGGGTTCGATGGCCTTCCAGGACGCCTGCAAGCGGGCGCGGCCGGTCATCATGGAACCGGTGATGGCGGTCGAGGTGGTCACGCCCGAGGATTACATGGGCTCGGTCATCGGCGACATCACCTCGCGGCGCGGCCGCATCCAGAGCATGGAGGGTCGCGGCAACGCCCAGGTGATCGCCTGCCGGGTGCCGCTCTCCGAGATGTTCGGCTACGCGACCGACCTGCGCTCGATGTCGCAGGGGCGCGCCCAGTACACCATGCAGTTCGCCGCCTACGAGCAGGCTCCGAAGAGCGTCAGTGAAGAGATCGTGGCGAAAGCCGCTGGCTGAACCGCGTTAGAGACTTCTAGGAGAGACCATGGGTAAGGAAAAATTCAATCGTTCGAAGCCGCACGTCAACGTCGGCACCATCGGTCACGTCGATCACGGCAAGACGACCCTGACGGCGGCGATCACGCGCGTTCTGGCCTCGAAGGGTCTGGCGAGCTTCGTGGCCTTCGACCAGATCGACAAGGCTCCCGAGGAGCGCGAGCGCGGCATCACGATCGCGACGGCTCACGTGGAGTACCAGAGCGAAAAGCGCCACTACGCGCACGTCGACTGCC
>JBDSHF010000465.1:0-5324 GCA_039918595.1 Thermoanaerobaculia bacterium | reverse complement strand
ATCTTCCGTGCCAAGCAGCCGCCGACACCCTGGCGGGTCGCCGATACCGAGAGCGTCCTCGGGAGCTGCCTGACGGCTCTGGGCCGGTTCGAGGAGGCCGAGCCGCTTCTCCTCGCAAGCTATCCCGTCCTCGAGAACGACAAGGGGGACGGGGCCAAGCATGCGGCGGAAGCGCGGCAGCGGATTGTCGAGCTCTACACGAAGTGGGGGCGGCCGGAGCGGGTGGCGGCGCTCCCCCCGCCGCACGATCCTCTGGCCATTCGCGGCAAGCGGGAGAGAATCCACCGCAAGCCGCCCTGATTTCGGCTCTCGCCGGACCCGGTATGCGGCAGAAAAAGTAAATTCCTCCGCGAAGTCATGGCAATGTGCCGCAACTAAAGCTAAATTTGCGGCATAAAATTCATATTCTTCTCTATTACGGTGCAGATTTGCGGTATAAAATAGAAATTGTGACGCGAATAATTGGCAATCTGCCGCTTGTGAGCCTTGATTTGCCGCGAAAGTCAGGCTTAACGGCGCCCGCCGGCTCCGTTATGCCGCAAACCGGGGCCGGTATGCCGCGAAATGCCGGTTCGGACACAAGTCTTTAGCTCTTGCAGGCAGGGCGGCATCATCTTAGGGCCGTGATATAGCAGCCCTCCATGCAATGGGATCTGCTGGCGTGGATGCTGGCCTGCGCGGCGGCCGGGCTGTTTCTCTGGGACCGGCTGTTCGAGCCGAAGCTCGGAGCGCGCTGGGCGGCCGTCCTGGTTGGGATCGCCCTGCTCCCGCTGCTGCCGGCGCTGCGGGCCGACCGCGTCCTCGGGCCCTTCGACACCAACGTCCCCCTGCGCCCCTGGGTCAGCCGCGACCTGGCCGGCTATCACCCGAAGGTCGGGCTCCTCAACGACATCACCCTGCAGATCGCCCCCTGGCAGGTGGAGGCCCGCCGGCAGATGCTGAGCGGGCGGGTGCCGCTGCTGAACCCCTACTCGGGCGGCGGGCAGGCGTTGCTCGGCAACGGGCAGTCCGCGCCGTTCAGCCCGGTCTCGCTGGCGGCGCTGCCGTTCAGCCCCGAGCGGGCTCAAGGCCTGCGCGCCTTCCTGAAATCCCTGCTCGCCCTGGCCGGGGCGTTCCTCGCCGCCCGCCAGCTCGGCGCGCGGCCGGCCTTCGCCCTGGTGGCGGCGGTGGCCTACGCGTATGGCGGCTCGCTCGCGGTTTGGCGGCTGTTCCCGCACGGCGAGGTGCTCGCGCTCTTCCCCTTCGCGTTCCTGGGCGGCGAGACGATCCTGATCGAAGGCCCCAGGATGCGGAGCTGCGCCCTGCTCTCCCTGGCGCTGACAGCGATGATCCTCTCCGGCCACCCCGAGACCGGTCTGGCGGCCGGCTGCGCTCTCGCCGGACGGTGGCTCTGGGCGGCGGCCGCGGGCCGGCGGCGAGGCGAACGCGGGTTCCTGGGGGCGTTCCAGGGGATTTTCGTCGCCGTCCTGCTCGCCTTGGTGGGCACCGCCTTCTTTACCCTGCCGCTCGGCGAGTCGATCCTGCGCTCCGAGAAGCTGGCGCGCGGCGAGGAGGAGAAGCGGGTGGAGGCGAGCGCCCGCCTCGGCGGCCTGATCGGGCTGGGAGTGCCTGGAAGCTTCGGCACCCCTCAGCGTAGCGCCGAAGCGGGGCCGGCCCCGATTCCCTGGCTGGCCGAGGGGGCGACCGGCCTGCCGGTCCTGATGCTCGCCCTGGCGGGCCTGCTTTTACGAGGAGAACGGCGCGAGACGGAGATCTATCTCTGGGTGCTGACGCCCCTTGCCTACGCCCTGCACCTCGATCCGCTGGGGCTTGCCTCGCGCCTGTTTTCGCTGCCCGGCCTCGCGGCGATCGCGCCGCGCTATTTCGCCTACCTGGGCGGGTTTGGCCTGGCGCTGCTCGCGGCTTTCTCCCTGGAGCGCTGGATGGCGGAGCCGAGCGGCCGGCGGCGTCTCGCCATGGCGGCCGGTGCTACGGCCCTGGCAGCGCTCTGGGTTTTTGGGGGCCAGCAGGCGGTGATGGCGTTCTGGCGGGGGAGGGGGGCTCTCGCCGGGCTGCCGCCGGGGGTCCTCGCGGAATCGGGCCGGCACACGGCCATCGCCCTGGCCGCCGCGGCGCTGACCCTGCTCGGGCTCGCCGTGGCGCGGCGCCGGCCGCTGGCCGCCGGCGTCCTGATCGCCCTGGCGGGCCTCGGCCAGCTCCTCGACGCCTTCGGCGGCTACAACCCGGTGATCCCGGCGGCCTTCGCCTATCCCCCCGTGCCGCTGCTCGACCGGATCGCCCGCGAGCCGGGGCCCTTCCGCATCGCCGGGACCCGCGGCGTGTTCGTGGCCAATTCCTCGACCCTCTATGGGATCACGGACATCCGCACGCACGATCCCACGGAATCCTCCCGCTACGTCGACTGGCTGACCGAGATGCTCGACCTCGATCGCGCCAAGTACAAGAAGCAGTACCCGCGGCCGAAGCCGGAACATCTGCCCTACCTGCGGCTGTTGGGGACCCGCTTCCTGATCGCCGGGCCGGATCTGCTCCTCGGTCCCCCGTGGATCGACCGCGGCCTGTTCCGCGAGACCCGGCTCTGGGAGCTGCCGTTCGCGGTCCGCTGGGCCTTTTTCCCCGCCAACATCGTTCCGGCCGGTTCGGCGGCCGAGGCGCGGGCCGCGATCCGGAACTTGGGCAATCCGTACCGGCTGGCCTCGATCGAGCTCGGCGCTGCGGGAGGAGCCCGGCGGCCGAACGGGGCGGCGCGCGTCGAGAAGGTTCGCGTTGGAACGGGCGATCTGGAGGCTTCCGTGGCGGTCGGCGCGGACGCTTGGCTCGTGGTCTCCCAGACGGCGATCCCGGGCTGGCGGGCCTGGGCGGACGGCCGGCCCGCTCGCGTGGCGATCGCCGATGGGACCCTGCTGGCGGTCGAGGTGCCGGCCGGGACGTCGCGGGTCCGGCTCGTCTACAGCCCAGCCTCGTGGCGTCTCGGCCGCTGGCTGCTGCTGCTCGCCGTCCTCGGCGCGGTTCCGGCGTTGCGCTGGGGATCGCGCCGCGTTTCAATCTCCCGCGTTTCAATCTCGAACGGGCTCGGATAGGCTCCGCTGCCAGACATGACGACGAGATCCCGCCTCCCGCTGGCCGCCGCGGCGCTCTGGGTGCTGCCGCTCTGGGTGGTGGCGCTGCCGCCGATGGTGGACTACCCGCAGCAGCTCGCCCTGTCGGCGATCCTGCGCTGGTACTCCGATCCTGCGCGGCGGTTCCGCGAGACCTACGAGCTGGCGCTGTGGGCGCCGCACGGGCTGTTCAAGCTGCTGACCGCGGGGCTCGCCTGGGCGATGCCGATCAACGTGGCCGGCAAGCTGATCGTCTCGGCGGCGCTGCTGGCGGTGGGGGCGGCCGCGCTCGCCGTCTGCCGGCGGACGGGACGGCCGGGGTGGTACGCGCTGCTGGCGCTGGCGCTCACCTACAACTCGGTCTTCTACTGGGGGTTCGTGGACAACCTGCTCGCCCTGCCGCTGGCGCTCGGCGGCGCGGCGATGGCCGACCGCCTGCTCGACCGGCCGGTCACGGCGCGGCCGTGGCTGGCGCTGGCGGGCGTGACCCTCCTCTTCTATACCGTCCACCTGCAGTTTCTGCTGCTGTTCACGGGGATGGTGGGGTGGCTGGCGATCTGCAGGCTCTCTAGAGGAGACTGGAAGCGGCTGGCCTTCTGGCTGTCGGCCCTGGTCCCCGGGCTGGCCGCCTGCGGGGCGGTGATGGCCTACGGCGTCCTGCGCTCGCCGGTGGGGGTGATCAGCGAGTACGAGCGCCGGATGCGGAGCTCGCCGCCGCTGCGGCTGCCGCTCGGCACCAAGCTCGCCCGGTTGCCCGATATCCTCTTCGGACCCTATCCAGACCGCACGGGGTGGGTGCTGCTCGGGCTGCTGGCCACCACGGCGATCCTCGCGATCCTCTTCCGGGACCTTTCCCCCTCTCCCCCGGGGAGAGGGGGCCAGGGGGTGAGGCCTCGGAGGGCAGACCGCCCCAGCGGGCAAGGAGCCATGGATCTCCTCTTCCGCACCCGTTTCGCCACCCTGGCGGGGTGGCTGGCGCTGCTCTACCTGATGCTGCCCGAGTTCCGCGGCGGCTACCTGATCGCCGAGCGGGTGGCGCCGCTGGCGGCGATGCTGGCGGTGGTGGCGCTGCCGCCGCCGGCGGCCGGGCGGCGGCGGCTGGTGGCGGTGCTGGTGGCCGGGGTGCTCGTCTTCCAGCTCGGCCAGACCCTCTCCGCCTTCCTCCGCTTCCGCGCCGAGAGCGCGGGCCTGACGGAGCTGCTGGCCGGCACGGAGCCGGGGCAGAACCTGGCGGGCCTCATCTTCGAGCGGGAGTCGGCGAGCTGGCGGGGGGTGCCGGTCTACCTCCACTTCCCGGCCCACTACCAGGCGGCGAAGGGGGGGCGCATCCTCTTCTCCTTCGCCGAGCTGTTCCAGACCTCGGCGCGTTTCCGGCCGGGCGCGAGCTGGGACGACCTGCTGCGGGAATGGAGCGACTGGAATCCGCGGTTCTTCAACTACGAGCGCCACGGCGGGCGGTTCCATTACTTCCTCGTCCGCGGCGGGCCGGCGGATGTCGTGCACGCCTTTGGCGGGGACCCCGGACGCCTGGGCCTGGTGGGAAAAACGGCGGGGGAGTGGTGGCTGTTCGAGCGAAAAGAGCCTCTGAAGGGATCAACCCCCTAGACAAGCCGCCTGACCTCAGGCACAATACCCGTCCTTTCCCTCGGGCGTCCCTCCCAGGGATGTCCTCGTCAGGCTCCCTGCAAAGGTCGTCACCTGCGAAAGAAGGGGCTTTACACGAGTAGGGGGAGGATGTAGGATCGCGCGGTTTGACCGTTGGGGATGGCTCCGGCCTTGGCCGCGGTCGATCGCACGGGTGTCTAAAGCCCACGTGGCTCAGGGGTAGAGCACTTCCTTGGTAAGGAAGGGGTCACCGGTTCAAATCCGGTCGTGGGCTCCATAAACCAGCCTCGCCGTCAGGGGCTGCTGAAGGCAAGTCGAATACCGAGCTCGTCTCGATAACAAATACCCGTCTTTAGGAGGCATCGGATAGCGCCATGGGCAAGGAGAAGTTCAACCGTTCGAAGCCGCACGTCAACGTCGGCACCATCGGTCACGTCGATCACGGCAAGACGACCCTGACGGCGGCGATCACGCGCGTTCTGGCCTCGAAGGGGCTGGCGAGCTTCGTGGCCTTCGACCAGATCGACAAGGCTCCCGAGGAGCGCGAGCGCGGCATCACGATCGCGACGGCTCACGTGGAGTACCAGAGCGAAAAGCGCCACTACGCGCACGTCGACTGCC
>JBDSHF010000464.1:0-5751 GCA_039918595.1 Thermoanaerobaculia bacterium | reverse complement strand
GCTCCGCGATGTCGAGCAGGCTGTTCTCCCCGTCGGAGAGGTTCAGCACCCAGAGCAGGGCCAGCTCGCGGGAGCGGCCGGACTCGTCGCCGCCGATCGTCCGGTAGAGGCCCCGGCGGCCGAGCTGGGGCTCGCCTTTGGGGTTCAGGTTCAGGTAGCGCCGGTTCCCTTCGAGCACGTCAATGACGGCCAGATAAGTGCGGAGCGAGCCCTCGAGCGCCTCGGGCTTCACGAAATCAAGGTTGTCCGCCGAGGTGTGATACTCGGGATACCGGCCATACGGAGTCCGGGTCAGCGAGCCCACGGCCAGATTGAAGCCGGGAGAGCAGTACTGCCGTTCGTCGTAGCCGAAGGGGACGAAGTCCTCGACGCCGAAGGGCTCGCCAGAGTCCTTGAGCACCGCGAGCACGGCGCGGTCGATCTCAGTATTTCCTCTGCGGCTCTTCTTGTAATGGAATGCCCCCGGATCGCCGAGATTCGCCGCCACCAGGCCGTGATCGACCTTCACCTCGTTGAGGGCCAGCCAGGTGATCGAGCCGATCGTCCCCGGGATGAAGAGAAATCGATACGAGTAGCGCCGCCGTGGACGGGCCTGGAGCTCACGGGCGAGCTCGGTCATCACCGCGATCCCCGACAGGTTGTCGTTGCAAAGCGACGGATGGCAGATATGGGTCGAGAGGAGCACCTCCCGCTCGGAATCGCCCGGCAGGAGGCATTCGCCGTAGGTGAGCGCGCCGTCCGCCAGGGTCGAATCGACGAAGACCTCGTACTCCCCTTCCGGCAGCTCCTCCAGGGTGCGGTGCCGCAGGCAGAACCCCCAGGTTTCCTTGTAGTAGGACGTGCGGTAGGGGATCAGGTCCGGCTGGTCCGGCAGGGTGAACAAGCGCTTCCTCAGCTCCGCCAGCGGCAGCTTTTCGTGGACCGGCAGGCTGTAGTTGAGGACGTGGAGGTTGCACTCCTGGAAATCGACCACCTTGCGGCCGGAGGGATCCTTGATCCAGGCGTCGCGGATGTTCCACTCCCGCGGCACCGTCCAGTCGAACACCGGCGTGCCGGTGGGGACCTCGCGGATCTCCAGGGGGATGCGTTCCTGGATCATCGCCAGCGTGCGGCGGACGCCGTCGCCGGTGATGCTGCGACAGATCGGATAGGCCTCCTGGATGAGGTCGATCATCTCGTCTCGAACCCTCACCCCCGGCCCCCTCTCCCGTCCCCTCCCTCCCTCCCTCACCGGGAGAGGGGGAGAAAAACGGTAGGTGACGGTCTTTTTCGGAGATCACTGTCACCGGCTCCGGCCAGGGGATCACGAAGGCGGGATCGTCCCAGCGGTAGCCGCGGGCGGAGTCGGGGGCGTAGAGCTCGGAGATCTGGTAGAAGACCTCTGTCCCGTCCTCCAGCGTCTGGAACCCGTGCGCCATCCCCTTCGGGATGTACAGCTCGTGCCGGTTCTCCGCCGAGAGCACGACTCCGAAGTGCCGCTTGAAGGTAGGGGACTCCGGCCGCAGGTCCACGATCACGTCCCAGACTGCGCCGCAGGTGACGCGCACCAGCTTGACCTCCTCGTGGGGGGCGGCCTGGAGATGGAGGCCGCGCAGGGTCCCCCGGCGGTGGTTCCAGGAGACGCTGCACTGGGCGATCCCGGGATCGAGCCCCCGCGCCTCGAAGTCGCGGCGGCACCAAGTGCGCGCGAAGAAGCCCCGCTCATCCTCGAAACGTTCCGGCTCCAGAACCCAGGCGCCGGCGAGCGGGGTCTCGCGAAAGATCATTCGAGGACCCTGACCTCCGGAATCGCCACCACGAAGCGGCCACCCCAGGAGCGGACGTCCGCCATCTGCTCGACGATCTCCTCCTCGAGGTTCCAGGGGAGGATCAGCACGTAGTCCGGCTGCGTCTCGCGCAGGCGGTCCGGCCCGTGGATGGGGATGCGCGTGCCCGGCAGGAAGCGCCCCTGCTTGTGCGGGCTGCGGTCGACCGTGTAGTCGAGGAAATCGGTGCGCACGCCGCAGTAGTTGAGCAGCGTGTTCCCCTTGGCTGGAGCGCCGTAGCCGGCGATCGACTTCCCCTCTTCCTTGGAAGAGATCAGGAAGCGCAACAGCCCCCACTTCACCCGGCGGACCCGCTCGCCGAAGGAGCCGTAGGTCTCCAGCCGACCGAGGCCGGCGGCCTCCTCGCGGGCAAGGAGATCCGCCACCCGCTCCCCCACCGGCTTCGAGGCGTCCTCGTCATGGCGCGCATAGATACGCAGCGAGCCGCCATGCGTGGGCAGCTCCTCGACGTCGAACAGGGTGAGCCCGTGCGCGGCGAAGACCTTGCGCACCGTGGCGAAGGAGAAGTAGGAGTAGTGCTCGTGGTAGATGGTGTCGAACTGATCCTCCGCCATCAGCCGCAGGAGATGGGGGAACTCCATCGTGAGCACCCCGTCGGGGGCAAGGAGGATCGCCAACCCGGCCACGAAGTCGTTCAGGTCCGGCACGTGGGCGAGCACGTTGTTGCCGACCAGGAGGTCGGCCCGCTTCCCCTCGGCGACCAGCTCGCGGGCGGTCGCCACGCCGAAGAACTTCACCACAGTAGGGATACCCGCCGCCACCGCCGCCTGGGCGACGTTGCCGGCCGGCTCGACGCCGAGCACCGGCACGCCCCGCTCCTTGAACCAGCGCAGCAGGTAGCCGTCGTTGCTGGCGATCTCGATCACCTGATGCCCGGCGCCGAAGCCGAAGCGCTCGATCATCGCCACGGCATAGGCCTCGGCGTGGCGCAGCCAGCTATCGGAAAAAGAAGAGAAGTAGGCGTAGTCGGAGAAGATCGCCTCCGGCCGCTCCGCCTCGGGGAGCTGCACGAGCAGGCACTCGCCGCAGGTATAGACGGTGAGGGGGTAGAACGCCTCCGCGCGGTCGAGGTCCTCCGGCTCCAGGTAGGAGTTGGCGAGCGGCGAGGACCCGAGATCCACGAAGATTTCCGTGAGCGGCGCGCCGCAGAAGCGACAGCCAAGGCGGCTCACCAGATCTTCCACGGCGTCTCCCCGCGCTTCCACAGATCGTTGAGGTGGAGGTAGTCGCGGTAGGTGTCCATGGGGTGCCAGAACCCCTCATGGAGGTAGACGGAGAGCTGGCCGTCGCGGGCGAGGCGCTGCAGCGGCTTCTGCTCCAGGAAGAGGTTGGGATCCTCATCCAGATAGTCGAAGACCTCGCGCTGGAAGACGAAGAAACCGCCGCTCACCACCCCCTCGGCGAGGGTGGGCTTCTCGTCGAACTCCAGCACCTTGGGGCCGTCGGCCCGCATCTCGCCGTAGCGCGAGGTCGGGTGGACGCCGGTGACGGTGGCGAGCCGCCCCTGGTCCCAGTGGAACTGGAGGAGCTTGTCGATGTCCACGTTGCCGACCGCGTCGCCGTAGGTCAGGCAGAAGGTGGGCGCGTCGTCGACGTAACGCTTCACCCGCCGGAGCCGGGCGCCGGTGGCGGTCTCGGCGCCGGTCTCGGCGCAGGTGACCCGCCAGCTCTCGTAGCCGTCCTGGTTGTGGATCTCGGGGGGCCGGCTGCCGTCCATCGCCAGCGTGAAGTCGCAGTGCATCTCCTTGTAGCGGAGGAAGTACTGCTTGATCTCCCACCCCTTGTAGCCGAGGCAGAGGACGAACCGGTCCAGCCCGTGGGTGCCGTAGATCTTCATGATGTGCCAGAGGATCGGCTGCGGGCCGATCTCGACCATCGGCTTCGGCCGGTACTCGGTCTCCTCGCGCAGACGCGTCCCCTGCCCTCCGCAGAGGATCACCACCGGCACTTCGCTGTTCGCAGGCCTGCTCAACTCGTATCTCCTTCCGGGTTCAGATCCTAAAGATAACCGAGAGCCCGCAGCTTATCGATCTCTTCCTGATTCATCGCGCCGTCGCGCTTCGCTCCCGGCAGCCCGGGGGGAAGGCCGAGGTCCGTGTAGGTCGGCACCGTACGTACCGGATGCAGGCGGACGAACCCTGAGTCCAGAGCGTCGACCATGACCTTGCCGGCGGCATCCTGGGGCACCGGCAGGCCCAGGAGATAGAGGACCGTGGGATAGATATCGAAGACGCTCGCTCCCTGGAGCGCGAGCCCGCGCTTCACCGGGCCGCCCCGCATCAGCAGGATGCCCGGGGGGCCGTGCCGGTGCTGGGTATAGAGGTCGTGGACGATCGTCGGGCTGTGGCCATGGTCGGAGGCGATGATCACGACGGTGTCCGGCCCGGCCGCGGCGAGAAGGCGGGCCAGGAAGCCGTCGAAATCGCGGTAGACCCCGGGGATGATCCCCCCCCTCTCCTTCAGGTCCTTCGCCTTGACGTTGAAAAAACGGCCCGGCTCGTACCATTTCCAGAACCAGTGCTGGTCGCTGTCCGGCTGGTGGGTATAGAAGTTGACCAGCCGTGGGTGCGGGCGCTCGGCCAGGAGCTTCAGGAGGGCCGCCGACTGCCAGTTGAAGTCGCCGCCGGCGAGCAGCGGCCGCAGCTCCCGGAAGAGCGACACCGGCTGGGCGAACAGCGCGACCTGCGGCGAGGGGCGCGCGGCCATCTCGTCGAGCCCGTAGGAGAGGAACCAGCTCTCCGGTCCCGACGGGCGCGGCGCCGGGAAGGAGTAGAAGTAGCCGTCCACGACGCCGGTCGAGAGCCCCGCCCGGTCGGCGATTTCCCAGTACGGCGGAGTCGCCAGCGAGAAGCGGTCGACCGGGATCAGACGGGTCAGCCCGAGCGGCGCCACGAGGTCGGCCAGCTCCTTGAAGTAGGTGCGATGGACCGGGTAGAGCCCCTTTGATTCCATGCCGGGCAGCGTGATCCGGTAGAAGTCGAGGACGCCGTGCCGCTCAGGGAGCATCCCGGTGTAGATCGAGGCCCAGATGACGGCCGAGTTGGAGTCGTGGATCGACTCCAGGGGGCCGGTCGCCCCTTCCTGGACGATCGCGGAGAAGGTGGGGAGCTGACCCTTGGCCATCATCGGCCGTGCCACCCGCCAGTCGGCGCCGTCGAAGCCGACGACGATCACCTTGAGGCCGGTGTCCGCCACGGCGATTCGCGGTGGCGGCCCCTTCCGTGACGTCACGGCGGGCTCCCGCCCCGCGTAGAGCGGCGCCGCGGCGTGGACCGCGAAGCCGATGGCGAAGAGGCCCGCGGCCGCCCATCCCAGGGTGCCGCCGCGCCGAAGCGCCGCGAAAAGCCGGAACAGCGCCCAGGAGCCGAGCGCCACGCCGAGGGCAATGGGGATCGCGAGGAGCGCGAGCACTCCCGCCATGCCCCACACGGCAGTGGGATGGAGGGGAGCCTGGTCGTAGGTCAACCCGTAGAGAAAGAAGACTTCCCAGAAGAACAGGTTGAAGGCGAACAGGCCCAGCAGGAGGCCGCGTCTCCCTTGCGTCTCCGGGCGCGAGAAGGGGATCGCCGCCAGGCTCGCCAGCGCGAAGAACGCCGCGCTCCAGAGGCCGTAGAGCAGGAGGCAGCCGGCGTAGGCGATCAGCGCGTCGCGCGCCGAGCCGAGATGGTTGTGGACGACGTGGACGAGGGAGAGGACGGCGCCATAGAGCAAGGCTCCATAAAGGAAGCCGCCAAGGCAGGCGTCGCGCAGGGCTCGCAGTCTCATGCCGGCGGTCTTGTACGGAAGCGGAGCGGGAACGGTCCAGGGAACGGGGTACGCTGGGGCACGCGAGACCCTACCAGATCGCCGGTAGCCCATCAACCGCGCGCTATCCCATCAAAAGATGGTACTCGCGTGCCGTGTCCTCCCCGGGGGCCTGCCCCAG
>JBDSHF010000463.1:0-6269 GCA_039918595.1 Thermoanaerobaculia bacterium | reverse complement strand
TGGAGGACTGGTCCACGCGCAACTCCTTCTGGCCGTTCCCGTTCGGCACGGCCTGCTGCGCCATCGAGTTCATGTCCACGGTCTCCAGCCACTATGACGTGTCGCGCTTCGGCTCGGAGGTGGTGCGCTTCTCGCCCCGCCAGAGCGACGTGCTGCTGGTGGCGGGGACCATCAACGACAAGATGGCCCCGGTGCTGAAGAAGATCTACGACCAGATGCCGGACCCCAAGTGGGTGATCTCGATGGGGGCCTGCGCCTGCTCGGGCGGCTTCTACCGCGCCTACCACGTGATGCAGGGGATCGACGAGGTCATCCCGGTCGACGTCTACGTCCCGGGCTGCCCGCCGACGCCGGAGGGGCTGATCTACGGCATCCTCCAGCTCAAGGAGAAGGTCATCCGCGAACGCGAGAGATTCCGCAAGCAGAACCGGGAATCCAAGGACCAGGAGAAGACCCAGAGTGTCAACGCTGGCGCCCCCACAAGTTAAGACCACGGCCCTGCCCGAGCTCGAAGCGGTCCGGGCGAAGTTCCCGGCCGGCAGCATCCTGCCCCAGGAGGGCCTGGACCAGCCGGTCTGGATCGTCAGCCGCGACGTCCTCTTCGAGGTCTGCCGCGAGCTGAAGGAGAATCCGCAGACGCAGTTCGACATGATGCTCGACCTGTGCGGCGTCGACTTTCCCGACCGCGAGGAGCGTTTCGAGGCGGTCTACCACCTCTACTCGCTCCAGCGCGGCGCGCGGCTGCGGCTCAAGGTGCCGCTGCGCGAGGACGACCTCGTGCTCCCCTCGATGCTCGGGCACTGGAAGGCGCTCGACTGGTTCGAGCGCGAGGCCTTCGACATGTTCGGCTTCCGCTTCGACGGCCACCCGAACCTGCGGCGCATCCTCACCCACGAGGCTTTCCAGGGGCACCCGCTGCGCAAGGACTACGATCCGGCCAAGCGCTGGATCCTCACTGAGGACAAGATCTACCAGCCGCACTTCGACCTGCCCGACAACGGCGACGACATGTTCGAGCGGATGACGGTGAACATCGGCCCGTCGCATCCGGCCATGCACGGCACCTTCCGCCTGATGGCGGTGCTGGACGGCGAGACGATCGTCGCCTCCGACGTCGAGATCGGCTACCTGCACCGCTGCTTCGAGAAGATGTCGGAGACCCACACCTGGCAGCACGTGATCCCCTACACCGACCGTCTGAACTACTGCTCGGCGTTCATCAACAACGTCGGCTACTGCAAGACGGTGGAGAAGATGCTGAAGGTCGAGGTGCCGCCGAAGGCGGTCTGGGCGCGGATGATCCTCTCGGAGTTCTCGCGCATCATGGACCACTGCGTCTGCAACGGCACGACGCTGGTGGACGCCGGCGGCCTGACCAGCTTCTGGTACCTCTTCCAGCCGCGCGAGGAGATCTACGGCCTGCTGGAGTCGGTCTGCGGCGCCCGCCTGACGGTCTCGGCCTGCCGCATCGGCGGCCTGATCCAGGACCTGCCGCCGGACTTCGAGGCGCGCTGCCGCCGGCTGATCGACATGATCCCGCAGTACGTGCAGGACGTCGAGACGCTGGTCAACAAGAACCGGATCTGGATCGACCGCTCGGTCGGCGTCGCCGCCATCTCCGGCGAGGACGCGGTCAACTGGGGCTGGACCGGGCCGTGCCTGCGGGCGAGCGGCGTCGGCTACGACGTGCGGCGGGCCCACCCCTACGACCTCTATGACACGCTGGACTTCGAAGTGCCGGTGCTCTACGGCGGCGACGTCTACGACCGCTTCCGCATCCGCATGCTGGAGATCCGCGAGTCGCTGAAGATGATCAAGCAGCTCCTCGACCGCGGCATGCCGTCCGGACCGTGGATCGTCGACGATCCGCATGTGGCGCTGCCTCCCAAGGAGGCCTGCTACAACCAGATGGAAGCCATGATCTACCACTTCAAGCTGATCATGGACGGCATTCACGTGCCGGAAGGGGAGATCTACAGCATGGTCGAGGGCGCCAACGGCGAGCTCGGCTTCTACACCCTCAGCGACGGCACCAGCAAGCCGTACCGCAACCACTGCCGGGCGCCCTGCTTCCCGATCTTCTCTACCTTTCCCTCCCTGATCAACGGCGGCTCGCTCTCCGACGCCATCGTTTCGCTGGGCGGGTTGAACGTCATTGCCGGAGAGCTTGAACGATGAGCCAGCCCTTGACTCAAACTCAGATGCCGGTCTCGCCGGGTCGGCCCGTCCCGCGGTCTCCCTATCCTTCCGAGCCCAAGCCGTACAAGCCGGGGTTCGCGGAGCGGCTCTATCTGCCGCTGCTGGGCGGGATGTGGGTGACGATGAAGCACTTCCTGAAGAACCTTTTCAATCCGAGCCGGATGTACACCATCAGCTACCCGGAGGAGCGGCGGGACTACAGCCATCGTTTCCGGGGGCATCACATCCTCACCTCCCGTCCCGACGGCTCGGTGCGATGCGTCGCCTGCTTCCTGTGCGCCCAGAACTGCCCGGCCGAGTGCATCCACATCGAGGCCGGCGAGCATCCGGACGTCAACATCGAGAAGTATCCGACGGTCTATGAGATCGACATGCTGCGCTGCGTCTTCTGCGGCTTCTGCGTGGACGCCTGCCCGGAGGAGGCCATCATCATGTCGAACAACTACGACATGGCCTACTTCACGCGCGAGCAGTCGATCGTCGGCAAGGCTGATCTGCTGAAGCCGTTCACCTTCGACGAGAACCAGCTCGGTTACCGGCCGCGCTTCCCCGAGGAGGACGTCCAGCGCTCCAAGATGCGCCGCGACGCCTTCAACCTCGTCGAGGCGGCCAAGCAGGCCCAGGAGCGCGAGGCCCACAAGGCCGCGCACTCGTAGGGCGGTCCTGCGGTAACCCACCTCTGCTAAGATCAGGCTGCAAGGGGAATCCCGGGAGGCGCGTAGCGCGTTCTCCCGGGTACCCGCGAAGTGGCGTCCGGGGGCCATGCTCCAGAGAGGACCTGGCATGACGGCCGGGTCTTTTTTGTTTCCATCCCTGGCAGAGAGACGATCATGATCGTAGAGAACGAGAAACATACGGCCGTCCCCGAGAAGATCGACGAGGTCGTCATCCGCTTCGCGGGGGACTCGGGCGACGGCATGCAGCTTACCGGCACCCAGTTCACGAACACCTCGGCGATGCTCGGCAACGACCTGTCGACCCTGCCCGACTTTCCGGCCGAGATCCGCGCCCCCGCCGGCACCCTGGCGGGCGTCTCGGCCTTTCAGGTGCGGATCGCCGACTATGACATCCATACCCCGGGAGACTCCCCGGACGTCCTGGTGGCGATGAATCCGGCGGCGCTCCGGAAGGAGATCAAGGATCTCAAGCCGAACGGCATCGTCATCGTCAACACCGACGAGTTCAACGCGCGCAACTTCGCCAAGGCGAACATCACCGTCAACCCGCTGGAGGACGGCAGCCTCGCCAACTACCGGGTCTTCCAGGCGGCGCTGACCACGATGACCCGCCGCACGCTGGAGACGAGCGGTCTCGACACCAAGTCGATGGACCGCTGCAAGAACATGTTCGCCCTCGGCATGTGCTACTGGCTGTTCTCCCAGCCGCTCGACAACACGGTCGAGTGGCTGAAGAAGCAATTCGCGCGCAAGCCGAACCTGGCGGAGGCCAACATCGCCGTGCTCAAGGCGGGGTGGAACTTCTGCGACATCACGGAGCTGTTCCATGACCGCTACGAGGTGCCGGCGGCGCGGATGGAGCCGGGTCTCTACCGCAACATCACCGGCAACGTATCGCTGGCCATGGGGCTGATCGCGGCCAGCCGCCGGAGCGGCCTGCCCCTCTTTCTCGGCGCCTACCCGATCACGCCGGCCTCGGACGTCCTCCACGAGCTGTCGCGCTACAAGAACTTCGGAGTCACCACCTTCCAGGCGGAGGACGAGATCGCCGCCGTCTGCGCGGCGATCGGCGCCTCGTTCGGCGGCGCCCTGGGGGTGACCGCCTCCTCGGGGCCGGGGATCGCGCTCAAGGCCGAGGCGATGAACCTTGCGGTGATGACCGAGCTGCCGCTGATCGTCTGCGACATCCAGCGCGGTGGCCCCTCGACCGGCCTGCCCACGAAGACGGAACAGGCGGACCTGCTGCAGGTGATGTTCGGCCGCAACGGCGAGTCCCCGATCCCGATCATTTCGGCCTCCTCGCCGAAGGATTGTTTCGACGTGGCCCTGGAGGCGGTGCGCATCGCCACTCGCTACATGGTGCCGGTGGTGCTGCTGTCGGACGGCTACATCGCCAACGGCTCCGAGCCCTGGAAGCTGCCGCAGGTGGAAGAGTTGCCGGACCTGCGGATCGAGTTCCGCGCCGATCCGGAAGGTTTCCACCCCTACGAGCGCGACGCCGAGACGCTCTCCCGCCCGTGGGCCGTCCCCGGCACGCCGGGCCTGGAGCACCGGATCGGCGGCCTGGAGAAGGAGAACGTCACCGGCAACGTCTCTTACGACCCGGTCAACCACGAGAACATGGTCCACCTGCGGGCTGAGAAGGTGGCGCGGATCGCCCGCGAGCTGCCGGACGTCGAGGTCTTCGGCGACCCGCAGGGGGGCGAGTTGCTGGTCATCGGTTGGGGCTCGACCGCCGGCGCCATTCACGGCGCGGTCGCCAGCGCCCGGCGGCTGGGCCTCTCGGTCAGCCGCGCCCATCTGCGGTATCTGAATCCATTCCCTCAGAACCTGGGCGAGGTGCTCGCGCGGTTCGACCGCGTGCTGCTGCCGGAGATGAACCTGGGCCAGCTCGCCCTGCTGCTGCGGGCTCGCTTCCTCAAGGACATCATCACGCTCAGCAAGGTGCAGGGGAAGCCCTTCACCCGTCAAGAGATCCTGGACAAGATCCAGTCGATCCTGGAGCTTAAGCATGCCAACTGAGACGCCGGCCCCGACCTCGACTCCAGTACTGACCAAGAAGGACTTCCAGACCGATCAGGAGGTGCGCTGGTGCCCCGGGTGCGGGGACTACGCCATCCTTTCGGCGGTGCAACAGGTCTTCCCTGAGCTGGGGATTCCGCGCGAGAAGTTCGTGGTCGTCTCCGGGATCGGCTGCTCGAGCCGTTTCCCGTACTACATGAACACCTTTGGCTTCCACACCATCCATGGCCGGGCGCCGGCGGTGGCGACCGGGCTCAAGCTGGCCCGGCCGGAGCTGGAGGTCTGGATCGCCACCGGCGACGGCGACTCGATGTCGATCGGCGGCAACCACTTGATTCACGTGCTGCGACGCAACGTCGGGGTCAAGATCCTGATGTTCAACAACCGCATCTATGGTTTGACCAAGGGGCAGTACTCGCCGACCAGCGAGCTGGGCAAGAAGACCAAGTCGACGCCCGCGGGCTCGGTCGATTATCCATTCAATCCCCTGTCGCTCGCCATCGGCGCCGGGGCGACCTTCATCGCGCGCAGCGTCGACATCTTCCAGAATCATCTGCGCGACACCCTGCGCCGGGCCGCTCAGCACAAGGGGACGGCCTACGTCGAGATCTACCAGAACTGCAACATCTTCAACGACAAGGCGTTCTCCGGTCTGACCGACAAGGAGACCAAGGACGAGACCGCGCTCTACCTGGAGCACGGCAAGCCGCTGGTCTTCGGCAAGAACAAGGACCGGGGGATCCGCATGCACGGCACCCAGATGGAGGTCATCGAGCTGGGCGGCGAGCTCAGCGCCGGCGACTGCCTGGTCTGGGACGAGACGCAGGAGAACCCTGCCCTCTCCTTCCTGATGGCGCAGCTCCAGCCGCCCCACTTCCCGATCCCGCTCGGCGTCTTCCGCGACGTCGAGGTGCCGACCTACGAGGAGCGGGTGATCGCGCAGATGCACACCGAGACCGAGCGGCTGGGAGTCGGCAAGCTGGAGGACCTCCTCAGGGCCGGCGATACCTGGGTGGTGGGGGAGCCGGCGGCGAGCTGAGGCTTAATGGCCGCCGACCTCCTCATCCTCGCCCACGGCGGCTCATGGGACATGCGGTTCCAGATCTCCGCGCTGGCGGCCAGCACGGCGGCGGCGGGGGAGCGGGTGAATGTCGCGCTGTTCTTCGGCGCTCTCGACGCCTGGGTGCGAGGACGGTGGGACGAGATCGATCCGCAGCCGCCGGTTTCGGCCGAGCGCCTGGAGTCGCTCTCCATGCCGCCGCTCTCCGAGATGCTCGCCGCCGGACGGGAGGAGGGGCTGATCCGCTTCTACGCCTGCAGCGCCTCGGCCCGCATGCTCGGGCTCGACACGGCCGCCGTCCAGGCCTCCGT
>JBDSHF010000462.1:0-10089 GCA_039918595.1 Thermoanaerobaculia bacterium | reverse complement strand
AGTTTCACGCCCCGGAGAGTCGACCGGGCCCAATAATATGTCCTCTTCCGCGCCACGCCGACGAGTCGTCTTCCGCGGGCGGAACGGTGGGCTTGTGCTACTTTGGACTGGGAGGAGACGATGGCGCCAGAAGCTCCGCGCGTAGCGCGTTTGCAGGGGCCGTTCCGCTGCGCTCTCACGGTCGACGTCGAGGAGTGGTACCACACCTGCCTGGTGCCCGACTACGTCAATCCGGAGAACCGCCCTCTCCTGCCCGAGGAGCTGGACTGGCTGCTGCCCGAGCTGCTGGAGATGCTGGCCGAGGCGCGCTGCTCGGCGACCTTCTTCGTGCTCGGCGAGGTGGCCGAGCGCCTGCCGAAGCGGATCCGCGAGATCGTCGCCGCCGGCCATGAGGTGGCCAGTCATGGCCATCTCCATTTGCGCGCCTGCGAGCGCTCCCTGGAGGCTTTTCAGGCCGACATCGAGCGCTCCAAGGAGATCCTGGAGGACGTGACGGGCGAGCCGGTGCTCGGGTTCCGGGCGCCGGAGTGGTCGCTGCGCAGCCTCGGCAGCGCGCGGCTGCCGATCGTGGCCGAGACGGGGTTTCTCTACGACAGCTCGCTCACCCCCTGTCCGCTCGCCGGCCGGCCGGGCAATCCGCGCTTCGCCTCGCGCCTGCGCTGGAACGGCACGAGACCCCAGATGGATCTCCTCGAGTTTCCGCCGCTCACCTTCGGCGGCCCCCTGCGCCTGCCGGCCGGGAGCTGGACGGGCCGCCTGGTCCATCCGGACCGGCTGGTCCGCGCGGCGCTCGACCATGCCGACGGGGGAGGGATGCCGGTCGCCGTGGTCCACCCCTGGGAGATTTCGGGGCGGCCGACCCCCGGCCCGTTGAAAGGCATCGCGAAGTTCATCCACGAGACCGGCCGCCCGGGGTTCCAGGAGCGTTTCCGCGACCTGCTGCAGGGTATCCCCTGGACCTCGCTGCGCGTCGCGGCGGGCCTGGAAAGGGCCATGCCCCTGCGGGTGGCCGCCTCGCGCCGGGCCGTCTGACGCAGCCTGTCTGGAATTCCCTGCTGGCGGCAAGAGTTACAACCGCGATGTCCCGCTCGGGACATCGCCCGTCGTGTAAGCTCCGCTCGTTGTCGAGGTGAAAAAAGAGAGAGAGGGTTGGTGCGAAAGGGGGGACTCGAACCCCCACGACCTTTCGGCCACAAGCTTCTGAGACTTGCGCGTCTACCAGTTCCGCCACTTTCGCAGGCGGGGTGATTCTAGGGAGAGAACAGCGATCATGTCAATCTCGTATCCGGGAGCCGAGGGGATTCTGCGGCAGGAGATCCTCGCCCGCCTCGAAGAGGCCGGGCGAAATGGAGTGGAGGAGGGCCCGCTCGGCGAGCAGGTGGCGGGGAGCCCCGGGGATCTGCCGGGCACTCTCCGGCGGCTCGAGAGGGAGGGGAAGGCGGTGGAGATGGACGGCCGCTGGTTCGCTCCCGGCCACGCGGACTGGGAGGTCGGGTCCGTCGAGCGGCTGGAGGAGGGGGATGCCCTGTTTCGGCCCGTGGGCCGGCCCGGGGCGCGCGCGGAGCCCACCTTCTACATCCGCAAGCGCAACCTGAAACGGGCGCTCGACGGCGACACCGTGGTGGTGCGCTCTCTCGGCAAAGGGCGCCCGTGGGACGACCGGCCGCCCGAGGGGATGGTCGTCAAGGTCCTGGGATCGCGCCACGACACCCTGGTCGGCTCGCTGGAGACGGATGAACGGGGGCTGCGCTGGCTGACTCCCTTCGATCCCAAGGTCTCGCTGGAGCTGCCGGTGGAGGGGGCGGAGGAGGTCCCCGACGGCTGGTACGTGGTGGTGGCGGTCGACCGCATCGGCCGCTCTCATCAAGGGCGCGTGCTCGAGGTGCTGGGAGATATCACGGCGCCGGGGGTGGACGTGCTGGTGGTGCTGCGCCATCATGGCATTCCGGACGAATTCCCCGATACCGTCGTGGAAAAGGCGGCGGCGTTCCCGCCCGATCCCCGGCTGGAGGACTGGAACGGACGCGAGGATCTGCGCAATCAGGTGGTCTTCACCATCGACGGCGAGACCGCTCGCGATTTCGACGACGCGGTCTCGATCGAGCGGCTGCCCGGCGGCGATTTCCGCCTGGGGGTCCACATCGCCGACGTGGCCTACTACGTCCGGGAGGGGGACGTGCTCGATACGGAGGCCTACCGCCGGGGCACCAGCGTCTACTATCCCGAGCGGGCCGTCCCCATGCTACCCGAGGGGCTCTCGAACGGCCTCTGCTCGCTGCGGCCGGACGTGCCGCGGCTGACTCTCTCCACCTTCCTCGACATCGACCGCCAGGGGCATGTCCGCTCCCGCCGCTTCGCCGAGACGGTGATCCGCAGCGCGCGCCGCCTCACCTACAACGAGGTGCGGCGCGTGCTGGAGGAGCCCCAGGAGGGGGACGCCGCCGAGTATGGCTCCGTCCTGCCGGCGCTGCGCGAGATGGGCGGGCTGATGAAGATCCTCAACGCGGCGCGCTCGGCGCGGGGATCGATCGATTTCGATCTCCCGGAAGGGGACGTGGTGCTCGACACCGACGGCGTGATGGTGGGCATCATGCCGGAGCAGAGGAACGTCGCGCACCGGCTGGTCGAGGAGTTCATGATCGCCGCCAATGAGGCGGTCGCCTTCGAGCTGGTCAGCCACGAGGTGCCGGCCCTGTTCCGGGTCCATTCAGCGCCCTCGCCGGAGCGCCTGGAGGAGCTGCGGGAGCTGCTCGCCACCTTCGGGCTCGAGCTGAAGGGGGAGCTCGACGAGCTGCCGCCGAGGGCTCTCCAGGAGGTGATGCGGGGGGCCCAGGGGCGTCCCGAGGAGCCGTTCATCAACTCGGTCGTGCTGCGCACCATGCAACGGGCCTACTACGCCCCCCAGTGCCTGGGGCACTACGCGCTCGCCTCCGAGTATTACTGCCACTTCACCTCGCCGATCCGGCGGTATCCGGACCTGGTCGTCCACCGCCAGCTCCGCGCGCTCCTGCGTGGCCGGGCCGCGGAGTATGCCCAGCAGTCGCGCATCGCCGAACGGCTGCCGGCCATGGGCGAGCACACCAGCAAGATGGAGAAGCGGTCGGAGCAGTCGGAGCGCGACCTGCTGCAATGGAAGAAGGTGCGCTTCCTCGCCGGCCGCGCGGGCGAGACCTTCCACGGCAGGATCACGGGGGTCCAGCCCTTCGGCCTCTTCGTCCAGCTCGACGGCTACTACGTCGACGGCATGGTGCCGATCCGCACGATGGCGGATGACTACTACCGCTACGAGCCCGAGGCGCACCGGCTGGTGGGGGAGCGCACCGGCCGCGTCTTCCGGCTGTCCGATCCGGTCGACGTCGTGCTCGTCGGCGCCTCGCCCAAGGCACGGGGATTGGACTTCGTCCTTCAGGGGATGCCGGAGCCCGGCTCCCGGACGGAGACTCCGCGGCGGGCTCAGGGGAAAGAGGAAGGGCGGAAGCCCTCCCGTAAGGCTGCTCCCCGGAAGAGCGGGGAGAGGAAACGACGGTCTTAGATACAATGTTGCCCTGCGGTCGTCCTGCCCTCCGAGGCCTCACCCCCGGCCCCTCTCCCGAAGGGAGAGGGGAGACAGACAACGTCCCCGATTCGGACACCTTCCAGGGACAGGCCCTCCCTCTCCCCCCGGGAGAGGGACCGAGGGTGAGGTTTCGAAGGGCGGGACGACCGAAGGGCACGCAGACCTGTAGAGGATAGACTGCCACCATGCCGCTAACTCCTACCGTTGCCATCATCGGCCGGCCCAACGTCGGCAAGTCGACCCTGTTCAACCGTCTCGTGGGCCGGCGGCAGGCGATCGTCCACGACATGCCGGGGATCACCCGCGACCGCATCACCGGCACGGTCGAGCTCTCCGAGGACCGTCCGATCCAGGTCGTGGACACCGGCGGCCTGGTGCCGGGAGACGACCCGCTCGGCCTCAACCAGCAGGTCTTCATGGCCGTCGAGGAGAGCGATCTCCTCCTCTTCGTCGTCGACGGCAAGCAGGGACTGGTCTCCGCCGACGAGGAGGTCTGGTCGCACTTCCGGCGCTTCAACAAGCCCGCCGTGCTGGTGGTCAACAAGGGGGACACCAAGGAGGCGCAGAACCGCTTCTCCGAGTTCTACCGCCTGGGGATCGACCGCCAGCTCCTGATCTCGGCCGAGCATGGCGGCGGCATCGGGGACCTGCGCGAGGCGCTGGCGCTGGTGCTGCCCGAGATCCCGGACATCCCGACCCCCGAAAACGCTCCGGCGGTCGCCATCGTGGGGCGGCCGAACGTCGGCAAGTCCTCGCTGCTCAACAAGATCTCTGGCCTGAACCGGGCGCTCGTCTCGCCCGTGGCGGGCACCACCCGCGATCCGGTCGACACTCTGATCACCCGCGGGGACAAGTCCTACCTGCTGATCGACACCGCCGGCATGCGCCGCCGCAGCCAGGTCTCGGGAGCGCCCGAGGAGCTGGCGGTGATGATGGCGCGGCGCCAGATCGAGCGCGCCGAGGTCGCCGTTCTGGTGATCGACGCCGCGGCGGGGGTGACCAGCAGCGACCTCGCCATCGCCGGCAGCATCTGGGAGTTGGGGCGGGCCGCCGTGGTGGCGATCAACAAGTGGGATCTGCTCGACGACGACATGCGGGAGAAGCTGGAGCTCTCCTTCGAGCGGCTCGACGAGCTGCTGGCGACGCCGGGGCGGGTCAACGTCTCGGCCCTGAGCGGCCGCGGGGTCGACAAGCTCTGGGGACCGATCGACCGCGCCCTCGCCGCCTATCACCTCAAGATCGGCACCGGCCAGCTCAACCGCCTGTTCGAGCAGTTCACCACCAAAGTGGCTCCCCCGTCGCTCGGCGGCGCGCCCTGGCGGCTCTACTACGCCACGCAGGTTTCGGCGGCGCCGCCCACCTTCATGCTGTTCGCCAACCGGCCGCTGCCCCGGAACCATCACTACCGGCGCTACCTGGAGAACCGCCTGCGCGACGAGCTCGACCTGCCCGGCGTGCCGGTGCGGCTGGTGGTGCGCCGGCGGACCGAGTGAGCCGCTGGTAAGATCGCAGCCATGACGCAAGACGCTAGCGATCGCTGGGCACGCAGGCTGGTCTGCTCGAAGACCGGCGTGACCGCGCCGCTCGACGAGCCGGCCTTCCTCTCGCCGGCCGGCGCCCCGTGGCTGGTCGAATACGACCTCGATCCCGAGAAGGGGGAGATGCTGCGCCGGTCCTTGCCCGGGCGGCCGTGGACCCTCTGGCGCTACCGCGAGCTGCTGCCGGTCGCCGACTTCGCCGGCCGGGTGGATCTGGGAGAGGGGGGGACGCCGCTGGTGCGCCTGCGCCGCTTCGCGCCCGAGGGGATCGAGCTCTGGCTCAAGGACGAGTCGGGCAATCCCACCGGCTCGTTCAAGGCCCGGGGGCTCTCGCTGGCCGTCAACCGCGCCCGTGAGCTGGGCGCGCCCGGCGTGCAGCTCGCCAGCGCCGGCAACGCCGCCCTGGCGCTCACCGCCTACGCCGCCGCGGCCGGGCTGCCGGCCCGGGTCGCGCTGCCGGCCGACACCCCGCGCACCGTCTTCGAGCGCTGCCGGGATTACGGCGCCGAGGTGCTCTCCGGCCCCGGAACACTGGTGGAGGCCGCGAAGCTGCTGGAGGAGGGCGCGGAGCGCTTCTGGGGCCTCTCGACGTTGCGTGAGCCCTACCGGGTGGAGGGGAAAAAGACGATGGGGCTGGAGCTCGCCGAGCAGCTCGGCTGGGAGCTGCCCGACTGGATCCTCTATCCGCTCGGCGGCGGCACCGGGATCGTCGGGATGCACAAGGCGTTCGCCGAGCTGGAGCAACTGGGGCTGATCGGACCGAAGCGGCCGCGTTTCGTCGCCGTCCAGGCTGCCGGCTGCGCGCCGATCGTGCGCGCCTGGGAGGCGGGCGAGGAGGCGGCGGCGCCGTGGGAAAATCCGGAGACGCGGGTCTGGGGGCTGCGGGTACCGCGGGCGATCGGCGACTTCCTGGTCCTCCGGGCGCTGTACGAGACCGGCGGCAGCGCTATCGCGATCGACGAGCCGCGGCTCGACGGCATCACCGCCTGGATCGCCGCCCACGAGGGGCTGCGAATCGGTCCCGAGGGGGCCGCCGCGCTCGCCGCCGTCGAGGACCTGGAGGCCGCCGGCGCCTTCTCGCCGGGCGAGCGGGTGGTGGTCTTCCAGACCGGCGATCCCGCGAACTACATCTGATGAGGGTCCGGGCCTTCCTGGATGGCTTGGTGAGCCAGGGCGTAGTGAGCCAGGAAATAATGTCCGCCGCCGTGGCCCTGGTGGGCACGCGCGAGGGGATCGAGATCGAGGAGGCCGCCGGTCAGGCCCGCGCGGGCGTCCCGGCGGAAGTCTCGACCCGCTTCGACTTCGCCTCGGTCACCAAGCCGTTGGTGGCGACGCTCGCCCTTGTCCTCGACGCCGAGGGCGTTCTGCCGCTGGGAACCCGGATCGGCGACGTCTGGCCCGCGGCGCACGCGCGGCTGGCCCGGCGCCCGCTCTCCGATCTGCTCCGGCACCGCTCGGGGGTGGCGGGGTGGACGCCGCTCTATCACCGCTGCCGGTCGCTGGACGAAGCCGTGGAGCTGGTCGTGCGCGGCGGGCTGGACGGCGATCTCGCAGGCGCCCGGATCGGGACTTATAGTGATCTGGGGTTTATCCTCTTCGGCTGGGCGGCGGAGATCTCCACGGGAACGGCGCTGGCGGAGCTGCTTCGCTCGCGCGTCCTCGCCCCGCTCGGACTGACCGGGGTGGAGGCGACGCCGGGAGAGCGGCCGGACCTCGCCGAGTCCCATATGGGCACCGGCCAGGAAATAAAGCTGGCGGCGAAACAGGGCCTCGCCGTGCCGGATCTTGGGGCCCCGCCGCTGGGGCGCGCACAGGACGGCAACTGCCGTTTCCTGGCGGGGATCGGCGGGATGTGCGGGCATGCCGGCCTGTTCGGCGGCGCGCGCGACCTCTGGCGGCTCGGCGCGGAATGGCTGGCGCCCGGACGTTTGTTGAACCCGGAGAGCGTGGCCGCCGCTCTGGCCGGCGGGGGTCCGTTCGCCCTCGGCTGGTGGCGGAGAAGGCTCCACGGCAGCGGGGGCCGGGCGCTCTCGCCCACCGCCTTCGGTCACACCGGTTTTGCAGGCAACAGCTTCTGGATCGATCCGGAACAGGGCAGGATCTTCGTCCTCCTCGGCTCCCGGATCGATCCCTCGATGGAAATGAACCGCTGGCGCCGGCGCTTCCACAGGGTCGCGACCGCGCCGCAAGCGAAATAAACTCTGGGAGGCGTTTTCTAATGGAAATTCATGATCTGGTCCTGGTCGACGGGGTGCGCACCCCGATGGCCGAGTACAACGGCTCCTTCGCCGAGGTCTCGGCGATCGACCTCGCGGCGCACGCCGCGCGGGCCCTGTTCGCGAAGACGGGCATCGATCCCAAGGAGATCGACCAGACCTTCGTCGGCAACGCGCTGCAGACCTCGCCGGACGCCATCTACGGCGCCCGCCACGTGGCGCTCAAGGCCGGCGTGCCGCAGGAGGTGCCGGCGCTCACCGTCAACCGCCTCTGCGGCTCCGGCGTCCAGTCGGTCATCTCGGGGGCGCAGACGATCCTCACCGGCGATGCCACCACCTGCCTGGTCGGCGGCATGGAGAACATGTCGCAGGCGCCGCACGTCATCTATGGCGCCCGGCGCGGCTTCAAGCTGGGCCAGGGGCAGCTCCAGGACCTCCTGATGGTCTCCCTGTTGGACAGCTACTGCGGCTGCTACATGGCGCAGACGAGCAACAACCTGGCCCGCGACTACGGCATCAGCCGCGAGGAGCAGGACCAGTTCGCCATCCGCTCGCAACGGCTGGCCGGCGAGGCGTGGGCGGCGGGCCGGATGAGCGAGGAGGTCGTGCCGGTCGAGGTGGGAAAGGGGAAGCGGGCGAAAGTGATCGACAAGGACGACCACATGCGTCCGGAGACCACGATGGAGGATCTTGCGGGGCTGCCGCCGGCGTTCGACAAGGACGGGTTCGTCACCGCCGGCAACGCCTCCGGCATCGTCGACGGCGCGGCGATGATGATCCTCAGCACGGCCCAGAAGGCTGAGGAGAAGGGTTGGAAGCCGCTCGGCCGCATCGTCTCGTGGTCGGTGGTGGGCGTCGATCCCTCGCGCATGGGCATCGGCCCGGCGCCGGCGATCCGGGCGGCCCTCGCCAAGGCGGGGATGCAGCTCGGCGACGTCGACCTCTTCGAGATCAACGAGGCGTTCGCCGGCCAGATCCTGGCCGTGGTCAAGGACCTCAACCTCGACGTCGACAAACTCAACGTCAACGGCGGCGCCGTCGCCCTCGGCCATCCGCTGGGCGCCACCGGCACCCGCCTGCTGATCACCCTGCTCAAGGAGCTCAACCGGCGCGGTGGCGGCCGGGGCGTCGCCTCGGCGTGCATCGGCGGCGGACAGGGGATCGCGATGGTGGTCGAGGCCGCCGCTTGATCGACCTCACCGGGCGCCGGGTCGTCGTGACCGGGGGGAGCCGCGGTATCGGTGCCGCGTGCTGCCGCCTGTTCGCGCGGGCCGGCGCCTCGGTGTTCCTCCAGTACATGGCGAGCGGCGACCGGGCGGCCGCAGTGCTGCAGGACCTGCGCCGGATCTCGGACGCCCCGCACTCGGCGGTCCGCTGCGACGTCACCGACCCCGATCAGGTCTGCAAGGTTTTCGACGCCGTCGAGGCCCGCTGGGGGGGGCTCGATTGCCTGATCAACAACGCCGGGGTCTGGGTCCACGATCCCCTCACAGATCTCCAGCCGGAGCGGCTGCAGGCGACGCTCGCCGTCAACATCGTCGGCCCGTTCCTCTGCGCCCGCTGCGCCATCCCCCTGCTCAGTGGCTCCGAGGACGCCTCGATCATCAACATCAGCTCCACCGCCGGCCAGCGCGGCGAGGCCTTCTACAGCGCCTACGCGGCCAGCAAGGGAGCGCTGATCTCGGCCACCAAGTCCTGGTCGTCCGAGCTTGCCCCCGGAATCCGCGTCAACGCCGTAGCGCCTGGCTGGGTGGATACGGACATGACCTCCGACGCCCTCTCGGGGGAGCGGCGCGCGGCGGTGCTCGCCTCGATCCCGCTCCAGCGCATCGCGACGCCGGAGGACATCGCCGCCTCGGTCCTCTTCCTGGCCTCCCCTCTGGCCCGCCACATCACGGGCGAGATCCTCAACGTCAACGGTGGAAGCGTCCTCGTTGGCTAGCGTGCCGTCCTTCTGGCTGTCGCGGGGAGGTCGCCCGGAGGAGGTCGAGACCGTCGTCGTCGGCGCCGGCATCGTCGGCCTCTCGACCGCCTACTGGCTCACCCGCTCCGGCCGGCGGCCGCTGGTGCTGGACGCGGACGGCGTCGCCTCCCACGCCTCCGGCCGCAACGCCGGCTACCTGATGACCGGCACGGCCGAGCCCTACACCTGGCTGGTCGGCGTGATGGGGGAAGCCGCGGCCTTCCGGCTCTGGGAGCTGTCGAGCGAGAACCGGGAGCTGCTGCGGGGAGAGCTGCTCGACGCTGGGAAGATCGACTGCGAGTTCACTCCCGAGGGGGGGTGGATCACCGCCATGGCGGACAACCCGGAGCAGGAGAGGGCTCTCCGCGAGAGCTGCGAGCTGCTTGCGGCGCGCGGGTTTCAGATCGAATGGCGCGAGGCCGCCGAGGTACGCCGGGCGAGTGGCAGCGACCGCCTCGGCGGCGCCCTGTTTCTGCCGCGGGACGGCGGCCTCGACCCCGCCCGTCTCTGCCGGGGGATCGCGCGGCTGGTGGCCGGGGCCGGAGGGGAGATCCGTACCGGGGTGCGGGTTCGCCGGCTGGAGCCCGAAGGGGAGCGCGTCCGCATCGTCACCGACGGCGGGCATCTCCTCGCCGGGCGGGTCGTCCTGGCGCTCAACGCCTACGCGCCGGCGCTCCTGCCGCACCTGGTCGGCGAGATCCGTCCCGTCCGCGGGCAGATCTTCGCCACCGCGCCGGGAGCCCGCGACCTGGCGGGGGTCTGGTACGTGAACGACGGCTACGAGTACCTGCGCCAGCTTCCGGACGGCACCCTGAT
>JBDSHF010000461.1:0-3902 GCA_039918595.1 Thermoanaerobaculia bacterium | reverse complement strand
CGGCCACCATGTTGCGGTAGCGCGGCTCGAAGATGTTGAGCGGCAGCAGATTTCCCGGCAGCAGCAGGGAGCCGGTCAGCGGGAAGACGGGGACAGTCTCGGGCAGCGTGGTCGCGGGCATCACTCTCTTAAAACAGGGTGCGCGAGGGGGTCATTCCCCTATTCATCTCCTCTATTCGTTCGGGCTCGACTTGAGCACCGCCAGGAAGGCCTCCTGGGGGATCTCAACGGAGCCCACCATCTTCATGCGCTTCTTGCCTTCTTTCTGCTTCTCGAGGAGCTTGCGCTTGCGCGAGATGTCGCCGCCGTAGCACTTGGCGATGACGTCCTTGCGGTAGGCGTTGATCGTGGCGCGGGCGATGATGTTGCCGCCGATGGCGCCCTGGATGGCGATCTTGAAGTTCTGCCGCGGGATGGTGTCGGCCAGCCGCTCGCAGTAGTGGAGGGCCCGCTGCCGTGCCTTTTCGCGGTGGACGAGCTGCGAGAGGGCGTCCACCTTCTCGCCGTTGACCAGGATGTCCACCTTCACCAGGTCGGTCTGGCGGTAGTCGGTGATGTCGTAGTCGAACGAGCCGTACCCCTGGGTGATCGTCTTCAGGCGGTCGTAGAAGTCGAACAGGATCTCGGCCAGCGGCAGCTCGGAGGTCACCTGCAGGCGCCCCATGGCGAGGTACTCGAAGGCGGTGCCTTCCCCCCGCCGCTCGCGGCAGAGCTCCATCACCGCCCCGAGATAGCGCTCGGGGATCATGATCGACGCCTTGATGTAGGGCTCGCGGATGAAGTTGATGCTCCCGGGGTCGGGGAACAGGGCGGGGTTGTCCACCGTGGTCTCCTCGCCGTTGGTCAGCACCAGCTCGTACTGCACGGAGGGGGCGGAGAGCAGGAGCGACAGGTCGTGCTCGCGCTCCAGCCGCTCCTGGACGATCTCCAGGTGGAGCAGCCCGAGGAAGCCGCAGCGGAAACCGAAGCCGAGGGCGGTCGAGGCGTCCTTCTGGAAGGTCAGCGCGGCGTCGTTGAGCTTGAGCTTGTCGAGCGCCTTGGCGAGGTCCTCGTAGTCGTCGCTCGAGATCGGGTAGATCGATGAGAAGACGACCGGCTTGGCCTCCTTGTAGCCGGGGAGCGGCTCGGCCGCCGGACGCTCGACCTCGGTGACGGTGTCGCCGACGTTGATCTCCGAAACCGCCTTGACGCCGGCGATGACGTAGCCCACGGAGCCGGCCTCGAGCTCGTCCGCCTCGACGCGCCGGAGCTGCAGCAGGCCCACCTCCTCGACCTGGTACTCCTTGGCCGTGTGCATCAGGCGGATCTTCTGGCCGCGGCGGATCGTCCCCTCCTTGACCCGGCAGATCAGGACGACCCCGCGGTAGATGTCGTACTGGGCGTCGAAGATCAGGGCGCGCAGCGGCGCCGCCGGGTCCCCCTGCGGAGCGGGGATCTTCTCGACCACCGCCTCCAGGACGTCGTCGATCCCGATCCCCTGCTTGGCCGAGCAGAGGACGACCTCGAAGGGGTCGAGCCCGAGATCGGCGTCGATCTCCTCGCGCACCCGCTCGACCTCGGCCGAGGCGAGGTCGATCTTGTTGATGACCGGCACGATCTCCAGGTCGTACTCGAGGGCGAGGTAGAGGTTGGCGACGGTCTGCGCCTCGACCCCCTGGGAGGCGTCGACGATCAGCAGCGCCCCCTCGGCGGACATCAGCGACCGGCGCACCTCGTGGGAGAAATCGACGTGGCCGGGGGTGTCGATCAGGTTGAGCCGGTAGGGCTTGCCGTCCCGCGCGGTATACCGGAGGGTGATGGTGTTGCTCTTGATGGTGATGCCGCGCTCGCGCTCGATATCCATCGAGTCGAGGATCTGGTCGCGGAAGTCGCGCGCCTCCACCCCGCCACAGCGCTGGATCAGCCGGTCGGCCAGCGTCGATTTGCCGTGGTCGATGTGGGCGATGATGCAGAAATTACGGATGTCATCCAAGACAGTCTTCCCCTTTGCGGACCCGGAGGGTCGTGCGAAGATCCTACAACGCCCGGCCCCGGAACGGCATTCCGGGCGATTCGACCCTGAAAACCAGGAAATGAAAGAGGAGCCGTGAAGCCGAAAACGGGCCGGACGGTCTATTCGACGGAATCTCCCATCCAGAAAAAGGACGCGCCGTCCCGGGACGAGCCGGGAGCGAGCCTGCCGCCGTCGGCGCAATCGCCCCGGGTACGCCGGGAGCGTGGCGGCAGAGGGGGCAAGATGGTGACGGTGGCGGGGCCCTTGATCCTGGCGCGGCCGGAGGCTGAGGCGCTCCTCGCCTCCTGGAAGCGGATGTGCGGCGGCGGCGGGACGTTGAAGACGGGCAGGGCGCCGGACGGCTCCCCGGCCTTCGAGCTCGAAGTCCAGGGGGACCATGCCGACCGGCTGCTCGCAGAGCTGGTCCAGACCGGTTACAAGGCCAAGCGGTCCGGAGGCTAGCCCTCGCCCATCCGGTGGCCGGACCGCGTGTAGAGGTAGTCGTACCCTTCCTGGGTGAGGATGAACTCCCCGTCCTCCTGGCGGATGAGGCTGCCGTCCAGCAGTGATTGCGTCGCGCCGTCGAAATCGACGCCGGGGCTCTCGGCCGCGGCTTCCATGAAAGCGCTCTCGGGCAGGCGCTCGCCGGCCTTGGCACCGACGCGGTCCCCCTTGGGCTCGTGGAACTGGACCAGCAGGATCTCCGCCCCCTTGGACAGCAGGATCATCGGCATCGTCGTCGTCTCCTTCCTCTTTGAGAGGGAAATACTGAGGGGATCGCCGTCCCCAGCCTTCTTCTGTCAGTCATCAGGAGCAACGGACGTGCCACGCTGGCAACGCTCCTGCAAAGGCCCAGGACAAAGGAGGAGAGCGATGACCGATACCACGGTGATGAAAGTCGATTCCCGGAACTCCCCCCACGGCGACCTTGGCCAGAAGTACCTCGCCTCGGGGGTGCACGTGGCGATGCGCCTGTGGGATGAGGAGCCGACGGAGGGGGACAAGCCCGAGAGCCGCCGCGACTACGAGACGGTCGGCTATGTGATTTCCGGGCGCGCCGAGCTGCACGTCGAGGGGCAGATGGTAATCCTGGAGGAGGGAAACTCCTGGGTGGTGCCGAAGGGGGCGTCCCACACCTACCGCATCCTGGAGCGGTTCAAGGCCGTCGAGGCGACCGCGCCGCCGGCCCACGCGCACGGGCGGGACGAGCGGTAGGGGTGAGGCGGCCCTCGGGGCCGCCCCTCAGAGCTTGAGGACCATCTTGATCATGTCGTGCTGATTGCCGTCGGGGTCCGTCCCGTAGCCGGGAATGGTGTACCCCTCGAAGCCGAGGTTCTTCAGGGTCTCGACGGCGTCGGACTCGAAATCGGAGACCAGCATGCAGGTAAGGTGGCGCAGGCCGTCGGCCTTGGCGGTGTCGATGAAGTCGTTGACCAGGAGCGTTCCCAGCCCCATGCCCCGGTAGTCGGGGTCGATCAGCCACTTGACGCGGCCGACCAAGCGCAGGGGGCTCCCCTGGCGCCGGTGGAGCGTCGCGTCGGCCACTATCTTGTGGCCATCCCAGGCGAGCAGCGGCAGCACCTTCTGATAGTCGAGATCGCGCCCCCAGCTCTCGACCAGGGCGCGATTGTCGATGCGGTCCCAGGCGAAGCGGCGGACCTCTTGCGGCAGATGCAGGAAGAATTCATACAGAGAGTCGACATCGTTCTCCGTGAACGGACGCACCAACAGACGGCGGCCGTCGCGGAGCACGGCTTCCTGGGGATAACGGGTGGGCATGTTCCCTCCTCCGAAGAAAAATCGAGTTTGGAGCCTAGCACAGGGTGGCGGGTGGTTTGAGCAGGCCCATCGAGAGCTCTGAATGTGGCATGCCGATTGCTATTTGCGATTCGTGCCGAGTCGATGCCGC
>JBDSHF010000460.1:0-23011 GCA_039918595.1 Thermoanaerobaculia bacterium | reverse complement strand
GGGGCTTTGGAATGCGTTGGGCATCCCTTCCTGGGGCTCACGCCCCAGGCTACATGCCTGGGCTCCTTCAGAGCCCCTGAATCCTGCAGAATCGTAGATCCGGAGATGTGTGTAATGGTATGGGTTTTAACCCCAGGTGGGCCGGCCCAACAACCCCAAACCCCAAAGGGGTGGCCTATCAGGTTGGAATCGGCCACCCTTACAGGGTTTGGATTTTTGGGGGCTCCCCCTACCTGGGGTTAAAACCCCAGGCTATTCAAATTTCGCCCTTACAGGGCGAGGACGGGTTCCCGGTTGAGGTCGAGGCCCTCTCCCCTTACTCCTACTCTTCGAACCACGACCGCCAGGGGCTGGTGCCCTGGCGGCGCGCGATGCGGGCGCGCATCCGCTGTATCCGGCCCCAGCGGACCAGGTTCATGCCCCACTGCTGTTCCATCGCGAAACCGGCCACGGCGCCCACCATCAACGTGCTGACGAACATCACCATCGTCCTACCTCGTAAAAAAGAAAAAATGTCCTTCGATGCGTCTGCCCCCTGCTAGAACCTTCGCAGGGGGTCAGTGCAAGTCCTACCGCTACCCCATCGACTTTTTGTAGAACTAGTGTAACTCCGCCCGCGTCCAGCGTCAACGGGTTCCGCGGGATGATTTCGGTCTTTATACGCAAGTAGAGGTCGATTTGTTGAGGCCCGCGATCGGGGTCCGCTGGGGACGGCTATCGCGGCACGGTGATTGCTGCCATTCTTGGGGCACTTACCTTGGGTAGGTGGGGTAGGACTCTTGGAAGGAACTCCATGACAGAGACGGTTCAGCTTTCGACCCTCCGGCGCACTCTGCGCCGTACTTTTGGCTTCCGGGCTCTTCGCGAGGGGCAGGAAGAAGTCATCCGCTCCATCCTCGCGGGCCGGGACACGCTGGCGATCATGCCCACCGGGGCCGGCAAGTCGCTCTGCTACCAGCTCCCCGGCGCGGAGTTGCCGGGCACCACGGTCATCGTCTCCCCCCTGCTCTCGCTGATGAAGGACCAGGTGGACAAGCTGCGGGAGATCGGCGTCGACGTCGTCCCGGTCAACAGCGCCCTCAGGGCCGGCGAGGAGAGTGAGGTTCTGGAGGAGATCGAGAAGGAGCGGCGGGAGTTCGTTTTCGTCACCCCCGAGCGGCTGGCGCAGCCGGAGTTCCTGGCCAAGCTGAAGACCAATCTGATCGACGTCTTCGTGATCGACGAGGCGCACTGCATCTCGCATTGGGGGCACGACTTCCGCCCCTCCTACCTGCACCTGCGCTCGGCGATCGAGGCCCTCGGCAACCCCCGGATCCTGGCCATGACCGCCACCGCCACCGCCAATGTGGTCGACGACATCCGCCGCCAGCTCGGCCGCGAGAACATGGAGGTCATCGATATCGGCGTCTTTCGCGAGAACCTCCGCTTCGAGGTGATCCCCACTCCCAAGGAGGAGGCGAAGCAGGAGGTGCTCGCGCGGCTGCTGGGCGAGATGGAGGGGACCGGCATCGTCTACGTCTCCACGATCAAGGATTGCGAGGAGGTCACGGAGCGCCTCGAGAGCCTCGGCTTCTCGGCGGCCCGCTATCACGGCCGGCTGGGAGCACGCGAGCGCAAGCGCACCCAGGACCGCTTCATGGCCGGGGACCTGCGGGTGATCGTCGCCACCAACGCTTTCGGTATGGGGATCGACAAGCCGGACATCCGGTTCGTGGTCCACTACAACCTGCCCGGCTCGCTGGAGTCGTATTACCAGGAAGCCGGCCGCGCCGGCCGTGACGGCGAGCCCGCCCGCTGCGTCCTCCTCTACCAGCAGGAGGACCGGAACACCCAGATTTTCTTCCTCAACGGCCGCTATCCGAAGCGGGAGCACTTCCTCGCCGTCTACCAGTCGCTGTCGAAGCTCAGGGCGGACCGGCACGCCGTGGCGGCGGGCGAGATCCAGAAGCGGGCCCCTGGAGTCGCCCAGGCCAAGGTGAAGGTCGTCCTGGCGACCATGAAGGACCTGGAGATGGTCGAGGAGACCTCCCCCGGGGAGTACCGCCTGCTGCTGAGCGATCTCGGCGCCGAGGCTCTGGACACCCTGGCGGACAGCTACGAGAAGCGGTCCGAGGGGGACCGCGACCGGCTGCGGCGCATGGTCCTCTACGCTCAGACGGCGCTCTGCCGCTGGAAGGCGATCCTCGAGTACTTCGGCGAGCAGTTCGACTGGGAGCACTGCGGCCACTGCGACAACTGCTCGAAACCGATCCGCGAGCTGACCACCCCACCGCCGGCCGAGGTGCCGATCCGGGCGCCCCACCGCGCCGTCGAGGTGCTCCCCCTGGCCTCGATCATGGTCGATCCGGCGACCGTGAAGCCGGGAGACACGATGAACCTGCCGATCTTCGGCGCCGCCAAGGTCCGCTCGACCGGCGAGCACAGCGTGATCTTCGAGCTGGCCGACGGCGAGGTGCGGGAGTTCCGGCGGTAGGCCCTCAGGCTTCGGTCTTGCAGTAGATCGGGGTGAAGGAGATTACCTATGCGAATTCAAGCCTATGTTCTCGCCGCGCTGCTCTGCTCCTGTGTGGCTCCGGCCAGTGGCATGAGCCCGCAACTGCCCGCACCGCCGGGCCTGCCGGCTCCGCCGTCACCGCCGGGGGTCCATCTCCCGGCGCCCCCCGGCCTTCCGGCGCCGCCTCTCCCGAGGATCGGGACGACCCGGGTCCGGTCCAGGACCACGCATCGCCACCACCGCCATCATGTCCGGCACCGGCATCACCACCGCTCTCGCCATCACCACGGTTGAGGGGGGAGACCCGCCGGCGTGGTGGGATGCTTTTATTGTAAGCTTGTAAATCGCGCTCGATTTTGATTATCGTGTCCTGACAACTTACAGGTAAGGAGAACTCCTTGAGCAGAGCCTTGAAATTCACCGTCCTCTCCACTGTCATGTTTTTCACCTTCTGGGTCAGCGGGAGTCGCACCGCCCGTGCCTCCTATGACTGCTTCACCCTGAACGGGACGCCATGCACGACCGTGAACTCGTACGTTCAATGCACCAGCGAAGGCCAGTATGAATACACCTGCACTTGCAACAGCTTCAGGGGTAAAACGACTTGGCTCTGCCCCTATTAAGAAGCTCCCACCCAGGGCGTCGGTGGCCTGCGACCTGAACCCCTATCCCCCTTCTCCTGAAGGAGAAGGGGGACGACTGCGCGGCGTATTGCCCGTAAGGCCCTCCCTCTCCTTCATTTCCTACGCTTTCCAGCGCTGAACAAAAATCGCTAGGAACCGACGACGCGCAGCTCGAAATCCCCCTGGATCTTGAGCACCTGGATGACGTAGGCGAAGGCCATGCGAGTGGCCATCTCATGCGTCCAGGCATACACGGGCCATTCCTGCTCTTCGGTCCTGCCTTCCTGACGGGATGTTACGGAGGCTACGAAAGCGCGCACGTTTTTCATCAAAAGTAACTCGAGCCGCAAGGGGTGGTTCTGAGTAAACGGATTGGAGCGAGACAAGTCGCTCAAAGGAATTAACAGTCTAGGGCGGGGTGGCGAGCGTGTCAATGGCGCGGGGGGCGCTTCCGCCACTCAGGCGCTGGATTCTTCGCTTCCCGGGCCCTATTATTCAAAGGCTGTTTCAAATACAGGAGATGACAAATGAATGCAAAGCGGATCGGTTGGACAGTGATTTGTGCACTGCTGGCGCTTTGGGGCCAGGCCGCGGCCCAGGAGCTGGGCGACGTCAGAGGCACGGATCACGTCGCCATCCTGGTGCGTCCCGAGAATTTCGCCGCCGCGGGGGACGTCTTCACCCAGAAGCTCGGCTTCGCGGCGACCCCCGCCTTGCTGTCTCCTCTGGGTGGCAAGAACCGCCTGATCTGGTTCCGGGACCGCTCGTACCTGGAGATCGCGACGTTCACCGAACGGAACGAGTTCACCGCGCCATTCCTGGACTTCCTGGAGAACCATGAAGGCGCCAAGTTTTACGGCACCGCCGTCGCCGACGCCGGCGAGACGATCGATTTCCTGACCGGCGCGGGCTATCCCAACGTCGGCCCGATTCCGGCGCCTCCCCTCACCATCGAATCGACCGGCGAGACGGTCGGGCTGACGCCGCTCTGGAGCTCGATCGTCCTCACCTCGCGAGTCGCCCCCGACAACTCAAATTTTTTACTGCAATATGACGATGCCCAGGTGCGGAAGATGTTCGTCGATTTTCCGGTGCTGGCGCCCCGCCCGCATCCCAACACGGCGCAGAAGATCGAAACCCTCTGGCTGGTGGTATCGGATCTGGACGCCGCCATCGAGTTCTACGAGGCCCTCGGCCTCGAGGTCCGCTCCCGGCACAAGAGGATCGGTTACCTGGGCGCGCGTAGCGCGAGAGTGATCTATCACAACAACAGCACCGTGACTCTTCTGCAGCCGGAAGGCCCCGGCGTGGCGGCGAGTTTCGCGGCCGACCGCGGAGAAGGAATCCTGGGCGTGAGCCTGAAGGCCGGCAACCTCGAAACCGCCCGCGACCTCGTCAACCGCAAGAACGGCCTGAACCTGCAAACCTTCACCTACAAAGGCCGGGATCGTTTCCTGATCCCGGCCTCCCTGACGCACGGCTTCCTGATCGAGATGGTCGAGTAGCTGGCAGCTCCTGAAAGCGCTATGACCCCGGCAGGCCCGCGACCTCCACGACCGGCCGGATTTCGACGGTGCCCCGGCGCGCCATCGGAATCCGCCCGGCGATGGCGATCGCCTCGTCGAGATCGCCGGCTTCGATCAGGAAGTAGCCGCCCAACTGCTCACGCGTCTCCGCGAACGGGCCGTCGGTCACCAGCCGCTTGCCCTCGCGGACCCGGACGCTGGTGGCCGTCGAGGTCGGGTGCAGCGGGGCGGTCGCGAGGTACTGACCGTTCGCGTGGATCTCGCGCGCGAGTTGCGCCGACTCCCCATAACACTGCTCGAGCTCGGCCTGGCTCAGGGCCTGCTCGTCGCCATAGATCAGCAGCATGTATCTCATGGTCTTTCTCCGTTGGTCCCCCGTTGGTCCCGGATCTAGCCGCCGGCCATGGCCCCTACGATCAGAAAGGGTTCTTTCCCCGCCGCGACGGCTGCGGGCAGGGGGGCGTCCGGCGGCTCGTGGGACAGATCCTGCTCGCAGGCGAAGAACCTGAGGAACGGCCGGCGCTGCAGCGAGACGCGGTCGCGGATCGTCCCGCGCAGCACCGGATAGGCGGCCTCGATCGTGTCGAGGACCGAGCGCTGCGTGGCCGTGCCCTCGACCTGGATCTCCACCTCGTCGCCGACGCGCGCCAGGTTTCGTAAATGATGCGGGAGCACGACGCGGATCATGGCAGCGTCTGAACCTCGACGGAGAGGACGGCCGGAAGATCCCGGACGATCGGAGCCCAGGTGTCGCCGGCGTCGGCCGACGCGTAGACCTGGCCGCCGGTGGTGCCGAAGTAGACGCCGCACGAATCGAGCGAATCGACGGCCATCGCGTCGCGCAGCACGTTGACGTAGCAGTCGCTCTGCGGCAGCCCGTGGGTGAGCGCTTCCCACTCGTTGCCGCCGGTCCGGCTGCGGTAGACGCGCAGCTTCCCCTCGGGCGGAAAATGCTCCGAGTCGCTCTTGATCGGAACCACGTAGAGGGTCTCCGGCTCGTGCGTGTGAACCGCGATCGGGAACCCGAAGTCGCTCGGCAGGTTGCCGCTGACCTCCCGCCACGAATCGCCGGCGTCGTCGCTGCGCATGATGTCCCAGTGCTTCTGCATGAACAGCGTGCCCGGGCGCGACGGGTGCATCGTGATGTGGTGGACGCAGTGGCCGACCTCGGCGTTCGGGTCGGGGATGCCCTCGGACTTCAGGCCGCGGTTGATCGGCCGCCACGTCTTGCCGCCGTCGTCGGTGCGGAACGCGCCCGCGGCCGAGATGGCGATGAACATCCGCTGGGGATTGCTGGGATCGAGCACGATGGTGTGCAGGCACATCCCACCGGCCCCGGGCTGCCACTTGGGCCCCGAGCCGTGCTCGCGCAGCCCGGGGAGCTCCAGCCACGTCTGCCCGCCGTCGGTCGAGCGGAACAGGGCGGCGTCTTCCACCCCGGCATAGACGGTATCCAGATCGGTCAGCGACGGCTCGAGATGCCAGACCCGCGCGAACGCCCAGGGGTGCTGCGTGCCGTCGTACCACTGGTGGGTGCCGGGGACGCCCTTATACGTGAACTTGTTGCCCACCGCCTCCCAGGTCTTGCCGCCGTCGTTGGAGCGCTGGATCATCTGCCCGAACCAGCCGCTGGTCTGCGACGCGTACAGCCGGTTCGGGTCCACGGGCGAGCCGTTGACGTGGTAGATCTCCCAGCCCGCGAAATGGGGGCCGCTGACGTTCCACTGTTCGCGCTTGCCGTCCGAGGTCAGAATGAAAGCGCCCTTGCGCGTGCCCACCAGTACCCGTACTCCGCTCATGCCGGCTCCTTCCTGGGTTGTCTTTATAGAAACGGTTTTCTAAGAATTCGCGGGCTTTTCGTGGTTGACCATCCACGGTGTGCCGAATTGATCGACCAGCATACCAAAGCGGTGGGCCCAGAAGGTCTCCTGGAGCGGCATCTGCACGGTCCCGTTTTCCGCCAGCGCGTGGAAGACGCGCTCCGCCTCCGCCGTATCGGCGGCGAGGAGCGATACGGAGAACCCCTTGGGCTGCTCATAGCTGTTGGGTGGAGCGTCAGAGCCCATCAGGATCTTGTCGCCCAGGATCAGGCGGGCATGAACGATTTTGCCCTGCCATTCAGCGGACGCGCATTCCGCCATCGGCGTATTCTCGTGGTTGAGCATGGCGACGATCTTGCCGCCAAGACACTGCTCGTAGAACTTGAACGCGGCTTCGCACTGGCCGTTGAACGTGAGGTAGGTATTCATGTCCATGGTGGGCTCCTTCGGGTCGGTCGGATTTGAGGTTCGAGGTCGCCGCGAATCGCCGCGATACCAGGTAGTCGTTCGGCGGCGCCCCAAATCGACAACCACACTGCCCGGAATCTAAAAAAGTCCGAATTCGCCGTTTTCAGTCCGCCAAGCCGCCCAGCCGCCGCTCGAGAAACCGCCGCTCCGGCTCCTGCCGGGTGAGGGCGAGGGCCCGTTGGTAGGCGGCCCGGGCTTCCGCCGTCCGGCCCAGCCGCCGGCAGAGCTCCGCCCGCGAGGAGTGCGCCAGGTAGTAGTCGGCCAGATCGCCGCGTTCCAGGATGGCGTCGATCAGGGCCAGTCCCGCCGCGGGGCCGTCGTGCATCGCCACCGCCACGGCACGGTTGAGCTCGACCACGGGCGACGGCTCCACCCGCGCCAGCACGTCGTACAGGCCGACGATCTGGGCCCAGTCGGTGGCATCGGCGGTGGGTGCCTCGGCGTGCACCGCCACGATCGCCGCCTGCAGGGTGTAGGGGCCGAACCGGCGCGACGCCAAGGCCCGTTCCACCAGCGCCTTCCCCTCCGCGATCTGCTCCCGGTTCCAGAGCGAGCGGTCCTGATCGGCCAGCAGCACCAGCTCGCCCATGGGCGACGCGCGCGCGGCGTGCCGCGACTCGTGCAGCAGCATCAGCCCCAGGAGACCCATCGCCTCGGGCTCCGGCAGCAGCTCGACCAGCAGCCGCCCCAGGCGGATCGCCTCGCTCGCGAGATCCGCTCGCGTCAGCGACTCCCCCGACGACGCGGAGTACCCCTCGTTGAACACCAGGTAGATCACCTGGAGCACGGTCTCCAGCCGGTCCGGCAGATCGGCCCGCGACGGCACCTGATAGGGGATGCCGGCGGCGCGGATCTTGGTCTTGGCGCGCACGATCCGCTGGGCCAGGGTGGGCGGAGCGGTGAGGAAGGCGCGGGCGATCTCCTCGGTGGTGAGGCCGCACACCTCGCGCAGCGTCAGCGCTACGCGGGCCTCCGGCGGCAGGGCCGGATGGCAGCAGGTGAAGATCAGCCGCAGCCGGTCGTCCTCGAGGCCCTCGTCCTCCAGCCCCACGGCATCCTGGGTCTGGGCGTCGAGCCGCGCGGCGAGCTCCGCCTGCCAGGCATCGAAGCGGGCGCGGCGGCGGATGCGGTCGATGGCCTTGAAGCGGCCGGTGGAAACCAGCCACGCCCGGGGGTTGGCGGGCACGCCGCCCTGCGTCCATTGCTCCAGCGCCGCCGCGAAGGCGTCGTGCAACGCGTCCTCGGCGAGGTCGAAGTCGCCGAGGACACGGACGAGCGTGGCGAAGACCCGGCGCGAGTCGGAGCGGTAGACCGCGTCCACCGTCTCGCGCAACGCCGCGTTCGCGTTCGCGCTCATCCGATCCATCTCAGGTCAACGGGTCTTTGGCAGGTTCCGCCCATGCGCCTCCTCTTCCAGGGGCTCAGGGTATTACGCGGCCGCGGGACCAGGCAAGGGAAGGGGGCCCCTGGCGCGCTTCGTGCAATACTTCTATGTAGCTCCACATTAGAGTTGCGACGTGCGATAATGGCCAGAAGCAACCGCGAAAATCTCGGCGAAGGGTGGCGGCCTGACCGCCGGCGGATCCGGGATTCGGCAAGTTGGCGATCACCGGGCAGTGATCCCGAGCCCGTGCTCCCCATTACCGCATCAACTTTGGAAAGGGAAGTTTCAGAATGAATCACAAGTACCTGAGCATCTTCGTCCTGGGATTCGCAGCGCTCCTCTGCGCCCCTTCCAGAGCAGTGGCTCAACTGAGCTCGTTCGCGGTGTTGGGGGGCTCGACGGTGACCAATACCAGTACCCCGACGGTCGTCACTGGCAATCTGGGCGTCAGCCCGGGCAGCGCGGTCACCGGTTTTCCTCCAGGAATCGTGGTCGGAGGGACGATCCACGCCGCCGACGCGGTCGCGGCCCAGGCTCAGGTCGAGCTCACCACCGTGTACAACAATCTGGTGAACACGGCATGCAACACCGACTTGACCGGGCAGGATCTGGGTGGAAAGACCTTGACGCCAGGCGTCTACTGTTTTTCGAGCTCGGCCCAGTTGACGGGAACGCTCACTCTCGACGCGCAAGGCAACCCCAACGCCGTCTTCATTTTCAAGATCGGGAGCTCGCTGACGACCGCGAGCGCCTCGTCTGTCCTCCTGATCAATAGTGGCTCCAGTTGCGGAGTGTTCTGGCAGGTCGGCAGCTCCGCGATCCTGGGCACGGGCACCACGCTGGCGGGGAGCATCGTCGCGCTCCAGAGCATCACTCTGAATACCGGCGCCAGCGTGAGCGGAAGGGCCCTGGCGCGCAATGGCGCCGTGACGCTGGACAACAGCAACGTCACCGTCTGCAGTGGCGGCCCCGGCCTGCCGCTTTCCGCCGCGATCCCCACGCTCTCCGGGTGGGCCATGATCCTTCTGACCGGCCTCTTGATCCTGTCCGGCCTGGCCGTGCTGCGCAGGCGAGCGACGTAGTCTTCCTCGAGGGGGCCATGGACGCGTCTGGCGTGCATGGCCTTCCTCAGTCTCGCACCCTTCGATCGCCTGTCCCGATTCGCGGCCAGCCTTGCGGAAAAGCTCAGTTCAAGCAGTCACCGCCGGTGTCTGAATAGATCTGCTGCATGCGGGCCAGCACCTCGGCCGGAGTGCCGATGGCATAGTTGACGGTTTCCTTTTCCCAGGCGGTCGACGTGATGGTATGGAAATTGTGGTAATTGATGATGATCTTCTGGGTATCGAGACCGCAACCGAAGTTGCAGGTGAACACGAAGTCGAGCTGCGTGGCCGTTCCGATGCGCGCGAAGCCGAGAGCGAACGTGCCGTCGGCGCTGCTGATCCGCAAGCCTTTGTTGGCTGGATTGGACAGAGCGACCGTGGCGGCATTGCAACCAGGAAAGTAGGTCGAGACGATGCTGCCGTTCGTCAGGTCGACGATGTCGAACTTGACGTTGCTGCTCCGGCAGTCGCCAAAGGCATTGGGGATCAGCCATGCGGTGTTGTTCATGTTGATCGGGTTGTCGGTGAAGGTTGCGGTCGAGTCCTTCTCGGCCTCGTGCTGAATCTGGATCACGTCTTCATAGAGCGTGCCGCTGAGCTTGCAGCCGAGCGTCGTGGTCAGCCGGAACAGGCCCTTCCAGGCGAGCGGGCTCCACACATCGTTGCCCTGGAAGTCGTCGTGGCAGAAGTTGAGTGGGCGCACGGTGGTGGTGAAGATCTTGGGGTTCGTGCCGGAGACCGCCTGGGAGATCACCGGGCTGCCGGCCCACCGCCGCGTCGCGCCGTAATCCCAGCAGTCGGCACCGCCCGATTGCGTCGGGTTGAGCTGATGCTGAGCGTCCGGGCCGCCGTACCAGAGCACCGACTGCACCATGTCGCCGATCGAGTGTGAGACGACCTGCTTGCCGGTCGACAGTTGGGTGATTTCGCTGATCGCGTTTCCCCAGATCGGGTTGAACCCGACGCGCAGCTTGGTGTTCTGGAGCTTGGTGCCGATCGAGTTGCCGGTATTGATCACTGTGCACTGATCGAGCAGGTTGCCGTACCGCTCATATCCGTAGCGCGGCAGACCGTTCGCCGTGCTCATGATGGCGTCGGACGCATAGCCGGTGGGGACCTGGCTGTTGCGCCAGGTCCTGTGATCGAAAATGCTGCTCTTGAGATAACGGCTGATCGGCAGCGTGCCCGGCACCTGCGACGTCCAGGGATAGCCATGCGTGAGCTCGGTCGTGTAGCCGCTCACCGCCGCGGTCCAGTCCATGTGGTCCAGGCTCGTGGGGTTGGAGAGACGATAGAGCGGCGCGGTATTGGAGAGGTTCGTGCTCGGAATGTACCAGGTTTCCTGAAAGCCGGCGGAGCCATAAGGAAAGGCCGTCCCCTGGTCGAGCCAGAACGGGTTGCTCATGGAATCCCCGTCGCCGAAATTCGGCATCCAGTGGTTGCCGAGCCGGGTGAGAGAGGTGAAATGGTTTTGCCAGGCATAGGACGGCCGGGTGCCCGGCGCCGTATTGGCTTGCGCGTCACAGGTTTGCGCCGTCGCTGGTTTCAGCGGCAAGAGCGCGACGAGAAGAAAAAAGAAGAAACGGCGAAACAAAACTCGGCTTCCGATCATGGTGTCTCCTTGCGGCGCAGGCCGCTCCGCGTTCTACATAAGTAGATGGTGCCTCTGGCGCGGAAAGTGAGACAATTATCTTGATTTCGCAGGGTCGCGGAGGGCCTGGGAGCCCCGGCGCCGCCGGGGCTCTGGGGCACGGCGCACTTCGCGCGCTCTCCAGGAACGGTTCGTCAGGCTGACGGGAGGAGTGCCAGGTGCTTCGTTGCCGCACTTATTCCTGGCTCCGGAGCTCAGCGGTCCGACCCCGACCGTAGATGGAGGCCACTACTCGAGCAAATCGCGAAGATACTGGGTATAGAAAAGCCCGCCTGGATCGCTGGCGCTGCGGAACTTCTTGAGCGCCTCCACCGGCGCCTGGCGCGTCACAGTACGCTGACGGGTGATAAACTTCAGGAAGTTCTTATTGAAAGGCGGTGTGTAGGAATTCGTGGAAGAGTTGGTCGGGTCGTAGAAACCATACATCTTGCCGTTGTGAGGCAGGCCGCCTAGCGAGACCCACTTGCGCTCGACTGTGGAAAAGAACTTCAAAAGGGCGGCGGGATACTGAGAGCTTGGCGTCGGCTCAACCCAGGCGATCAGGTCGAGGTTCACGAAGTAGGCGTTGGTGTTTTTCGTAAAGGTCCCCGCCATCGCGGAGTCGCCGCCCTTTACGAAACGGAATTCCATGGGAGCTGCAATGTGAAAATTGCCCGATTGAGTGACATAGCTGTTGACGACGTCCAGACCCTCCCACGCTTTACCAAGCCCATCCTCGTCCAAGCCGGGCATTTCAATAAAGTAGGACATGAAGATGACCTGCGACGATTCCGCCAGCCACAGGTCAGAAAATTTCTCATTCGCAGTTGAAACTTGACTTTCTATCTGGTCCAGGGCAAAGGCGGCAATCACAGCCGGACCGGCGAACGGAGACCAGTAGGGATCAGTGGTCTGTGAATCCCGTATGACCTTTTCACCAAAACGCCCGATATTAATCAGGCCCGCTCCAAATTCGTTCGCATTGGAGAGCGTACAAGCAGTTTGCGGCGTGGCAGCGGAATTCGGAATTTGAGGACTTGGATTCTGGACAACGTTCCACCAGACGACGAGATGGTTACTGATGTTTAACGGCGCCGCATAGGGAGTGAAGAAGCACTCCATCCGGTCGTGTTTCTCCGGTCCCGCTAAGAGTTCTTTGTACTGGGCGATGAAATCCGGCTTCGTTGCCGCCAGGAATCGCTCCGTGGAGCCCTGGAGCGTGTTCGCCCACGGACGGGGTAGGACATTCAACGTCAGTCTGGTCACGACGCCTAGCATGCCGAGCGACACGCGCGCGAACGACAGTAGTGAGTTGCCGTTCGCATCCTTCGACTGGCCGTCGATGGTGGTCTGGTTGCTATCGGCTCCCAGGATCGTAAACGAAGCGACTGCTTCGGCGAAGATCGGCGCTTTCACGGTGCCGCCGTGAACGTCGACGGCAGTCATGCCGCCAATGCTGAAAAAACCCCCAGCCGTGACGGCATCGAGCATCAGGTTGCTGTTGGTGAGAAACGCGTCGAGAGCGTCCTCGCGCACACCCGGGTTGACAGTGACCTGATTCTGTCCGGGTCCCAGGACCATCTGATCCTGGCCGCTCTGTCCCAGATCCGCGTAGCACGACATGTCCACCAAATGCGTGGTGGGGGACGGCGCCACAGCGCCACGATTGTCGTCGGCCACCAGCGGCGGCTGCGAATGCCGCTGGCCGGAAACGCGTAAGGTCACTCCTTTCGCCTTTGCCCCTGCGAGGACAGACCTCAAATCGGCCAAGTTCGTCGGACGAAAGTAGTAATTCTCTCCGTCGGTAGGTGGTTCGTGCACGATGTTCCCGGACCAGTTGCCCCACGTCGGCGATGTGGGAGAGGCATCAGGCTTGTTCGCATGGATCGCCATTGTTTCAGCTCCTTAATTTTGTGTGTAGAAGTCCAGAGAAAGCTCGATGGCCTCTCGTAAGTGCGCGTTCCGGGAGAGCGGCGGCGACTCCTGGCGAAGGGGACGCCGCGCTCCCGGTAGCTCGTGATCAGTACTGCGGGTACAGGTAGGTCCCGTTGGACAGGATTGGGTAGTTGTATCCCGCAGCTTGCGTCGCGGCGAACGCGGCAAAGAAGTTGCCTGTGATCTTGTAGTATGCCTTCGACCGCGCACAGGCAGTCGCGATGTCACTCTGGGACGCCGTCGTGACGAACCTCTGGATCTTGGTGAACTGTGACTTGTTGTAGTCGCCGGAGATCGAATACCAGCCGTTGGCCGGAGTGAGGGCCCAATGCCACTGGGAATTGCTCGCATCACCGAAGTAGCAGGCGACGTAGCTGGATCCGGCCGCCAGCTTCGGCAGCTCCTTTCCACCTTTGTTGTTCTGCGCATGGACCGCGACCGGGGCCAACAGGAGCAGCGCGGCAACGGACAACTGCACGATCTTGCGATTCTTCCTGACCATGATGAGCACCTCTTCAGATGACCGAGGAGGCTGGAGCGCCCCCCGGAGGTATGTGCAATGGGGATGTGCCCCGACCCGCCGGTTTATCTCACCCAAATTTTCCACCCGGATATTCCATCCGGATATCCCGGGTGCTCCCGGGTGCTATCCTCGGCCCACCCCCGACAGCGGGAGCCGGCATGCGCACGCAAAGACTTTTCATCACCTGGCAAGCGGTCGCCCTCTTCACCCTCGGGGTGGCCGCGGTGCATCCGCAAGAGCTCCGGACCGGAGCCGCGGTCGAGCGGCGGATCAAGGGAGGCGAGAGCCACTCCTACCAGATCGAGGCGAGGCCCGGCGCGCGGCTGCTGGTGACCGTCGACCAGCGCGGCATCGACGTCTTCGTGGAGGCCAGGCGGCCGGACGGCGGGACCCTGGTCGCAGTGGACAGCCCGACCGACAGCCAGGGCCCGGAATCCGCCCTGCTCCCTGAGGAGGCGTCCGGTCCGCTGGAGATCCGGGTGCTGTCGCCGAGCCCGGGGGTCGCGCCGGGAAGCTATGAAATCCGTCTGGAAGAGCTCGCGGCGGCGACGCCCGCCGAGCGCGAGCGCATCACGGCCGAGCGATTGATGACCGAGGCGGCGGCGCGCAACCGCGAGGGCGGCGCGGAGGGCCAGCGGCTCGCCGCCGCCCGCTACGAGGAGGCTCTGCTCCACTGGCGCGCGCTGGGCCGCGGGCGGGAGGAGGCGAGGTGCGGGCTCGCGCTGGGTGGGATCGACACCGCCCTCGGCCGGCCGAAACCGGCGGTGGAGCACTACCAGCAGGCGCTCGACCGGTTCGCCGGGCTGGCGGACGAGCCGGGGCAGGCGGCGGCCTGGAGCGGCCTCGGCCTCGCCCGGAGCGCCCTGGGCGATACCGCCGGTGCCGCCGATGCGCAGCGCCAGGCGCTCGCGCTCGAGCGGCGCCTCGGCCGCCTTTCCGAGGAGGCCAAGGCTCTCAACAACCTCGGCTTTGCCCTCCACTCGCAGGGGGACCTGCGCGCGGCCCTGGGGTTCTACCAGCAGGCGCTCGACGCCTTTCAAAGAGCCGGCGAACAGGGGTTCTGGAAGACGAACGTGCTGCACAACCTGGCGGGGGTCTACATCAGCCTGGGAGAGCCCGACGCGGCGCTGGCGAGCCACCGGCAGGTCCTCGAGCTGCAGCGCGCGCTGGGCGACCGGAGAGGCGAGGCGCGGACGCTCCACAACCTGGGAGTCCTCTACACCAACCTCGGCGAGTTTGGCCAGGCGCTCGAGGCCTACACGCCGGCCCTGGCGCTCTTCCGCCAGTCCGGCGACCGGCTGTGGGAGGCCGCGCTCCTGCACAACCGGGGTGTGGCCTACTACGGGCTGGGCGACTTCGAGCGCTCGCTCGCCGACTTGGAGCAGGCCTTGGCGATCCGCCGGGAAGCGGGCGACCGGAAGGGCGAGGTGCTGTCCGAGATCAGCATCGGCCACACGCGGCTCCGCTCCGGGCAGACCGCCCAGGCCCTCGAGCTCGGCCGCCGGGCTGCCGGTGTGGCCGCCACCACCGCCAATCGCCGGGGGGAGATGCTCGCGCGCCTGCTGGTCGCCAAGGCGGACGTCGCCGCCGGCGAGCCGGCGGCGGCTCTCCCCGAGCTCGCCCAGGCTCTCGGCCTCGCCCGACTCCTGGAGGACCGGATCGCCGAGGCCGGGACTCTGCAGCTCACAGGAGCGGCGCACCTGGCTCTGCAGCAGCCGGAGAAGGCCGCGCGGGTGCTGGGCGAGGCGGTCGAGCTCGCCCGCTCCGTCAAGGCGACGACCCGGACCATCGAAGCGCTGACCGCTCTCGCGCGCGCCCAGAGGAAGCTGGGAAAGCCGGAGGAAGCCCGCGCGCGGGTCGAGGAGGCCCTCCTCCTGATCGAGACCTTGCGCACCCTGGAGACAGACCCGGATCTGCGGGCTTCATTCCTCGCCGCGCAGCGCGCCGCGTTCGAGCTCGAGATCGACCTGCTGATGGAGCTCGACCGGCGGCAGCCCGGCAAAGGGTACGCCGCGGAGGCGCTGGAGGCCAGCGAGCGTGCCCATGCCCGGTCTCTGCTCGACCTGTTGCAGGAGGCGCGCGCCGACATCCACGAAGGGGTCGATCCGCGGCTGCGCGAACGCGAGCGCGGCCTGCTCGCCCGGCTGAGCGCCAAGGCCGGCCAGCAGGCCGAGCTGATGAGCCGCCCGGTGCCGGCGGAGCGCCGGCGGGCGGCCGAAGGCGAGATCCGGACGGTGCTCGACGAGCTCGCCGAAGTCGAGGCGGAGATCCGCAGGAGCAGCCCGCGGTATGCCGCGCTCACCCGGCCGCCCCTGGCCACGAGCGCCGAGATCCGCGGCCTGCTCGACGGCGAGAGCCTGCTCCTCGAGTACTCGCTCGGCGAGGAGCGGAGCTTCCTCTGGGCGGTCGACGCGGGCTCCGTGACCGGTTTCGAGCTGCCGCCGCGGGCGCGGATCGAGGCGGCTGCCCGCGCGGTCTACGACCGGCTGGCGGTCCTGGCGCCGGGGGACGATCGATTCGAGCCGGCCGCCGGGGTGCTGAGCCGGATGGTGCTCGGGCCGGTCGCCGGGAGGCTCGGCAAGCGCCGCCTCGTCGTCGTGGCCGACGGCGAGCTGCAGTACGTTCCGTTCGGAGCGCTGCCGATCCTTGATGCAGGTCGTGATGCCGGTCGCGAGGCCGGCGGTTTCATGCCCCTGCTCACCCGGCACGAGATCGTCGACGCTCCCTCGGCCTCCGCCGTCGCCTGGCAGAGACGGCATGCCCGGAAGACAGCCGTGGGGGGGGACGTGGCCGTGCTGGCCGATCCGGTCTTCGCGCCCGACGATCCGCGGGTCGCGCCGGGCGCCGGGACGAGGTCCGCGGCCGGTTCGGGGCTGCGGTCCGCGCCCTCTCCCGCCGCTTCGTTCCTCCGGCTGCCCTGGACCCGCCGCGAGGCGGAGGCGATCGCCGCGGTGGTGCCCGCGGGCCGGTCGCTCCTGGCGCTCGATTTCCGGGCCAGCCGCGCGACCGCCCTGTCGCCCGGCCTGGCCGGGTACCGCATCGTCCACTTCGCCACCCATGGCATCATCGATTCCCGCACCCCCGCCCTGTCCGGGTTGATGCTCTCGCGCGTCGGCGAGCGCGGCGAGCCGCTGGACGGCTTTCTGGGGCTGCGCGACATCTACAACCTGCGGCTCGGGGCCGATCTGGTGGTGCTCTCCGGATGCGAGACGGCGCTGGGCAAGGAGGTGCGGGGGGAAGGCCTGGTGGGGTTGACCCAGGGCTTCCTCTACACCGGCGCCAGGCAGGTCGTGGCGAGCCTGTGGCGGATCGAGGACCAGGCCACGGCGGAGCTGATGTCGCGCTTCTACCGCGGCCTCCTGGTCGAGGGCCGGCCGCCGGCCGCGGCCCTGCGGCTGGCCCAGCTCGCCATCCGGGACGACCGGCGATGGCGGTCGCCTTACTACTGGAGCGGGTTCGTGCTGCAGGGCGAATGGGCCGGCTTGGAGGCCGGCCTGAGATAAACGTGGCCAACGGAGCACTTGAGGGGTGACGCAGGCGATCCCGCCGTGTCGTCTTCCGAGGAGAGGAGCTGGAAATGCTAGGCATCGAGTCATTCGCGAAGAAGTGGAACATTGTGAGCTGGGTCCCCCCTACATCGGGGCCGATTCCGCGCAACGGCTTCAAGGACCTCAGCACTGTGTCGATCACCATCCTCTCTACCCCCCCAGGCGGAACCTCGGGCTGCGATATTGCTTGGCAGAATTCAGAGGGTGAACCGTGCTCCATGAGCCTTTTGCTCCAGGACGGCAGCCTGAAGGGGTCTGTCTCGGTGCAGTTCGGAGGATTGGCCGTCGACTGCCAGGTGACCATCACTCTCGAAGGCCAACAGATCAGAGGCATGCTGGACCCCACTCCGATCGACGGCAGCTCCGGCAACACCGGTACCTTCGTCGCCGATGCGAACCCGGGCGACGATGAGCTTGCCTCGACGTAGGAGCGGCCGCGGCCTTGCAGTATCATCGCTCCTCTGCAACCAGGGGGAGCATGAACCAAGGCAGTGTGCCCCAGGCCGGGACCGACCCCATCGTGGACCTGGTCCGTCGCATCGTCTCCGGGGAGCCGGCGGCGGAGGCGGAGCTGGTCCAGCGCTTCAGCCGGGCATTGTCGTTCCTGTTGCGGCGGCTGACCCGGGACGAGGCCGCGGCGGAGGATCTGTACCAGGAGACCTTCCGGCTGGTGATCGAGAAGGTGCGGAACGGGGAGCTGCGCGAGCCGGAGAGGCTCCCGGGCTTCGTGAGCAGCATGGCGCGGAACCTGTTCCTCGGCTCGGTCCGGCGCGGCAGCCGGCGCCAGCAGTGGCACGGCGACTCCGAGGCGACCGAGACCGCCCCCGATCCCGCCCCCGGGCAGCTCGCGAGCCTCCTCGCCAAGGAAAGGGCCGCGGCCGTCCGCGGTGTGCTGGCGGAGCTCAGGAACGACCGCGACCGCGAGATCCTCTCGCGCCATTACATCTCGGGCGAGGACAAGGAGGACATCTGCCGCGGCCTCGAGCTGTCCGGCCTGCACTTCAACCGCGTGCTGTTCCGTGCCCGCCAGCGCTTCAAGGAGCTGTATGACCGGCGGCAGGGTGAGCGCGATGGACCATAGCTACGTCGAAGAGCACGACCTCGCCGAGTCCTACCTCGCCGGCCGTCTGAGCGACGGCGAGCGGGACGCGTTCGAGGCCCACTATTTCGACTGTGCGACGTGCCTCGAGCGCCTCGAGACCGCGGAGGACTTCCGGGAGGGGATGCTCCGGGTGGCGGCTGAGGATACGGCGCGGGCTCAGGTCGGCCTGCTCGCCGGCCTCGCCCTGCTGTCCCGCGGACGCCGGATGGCGTTGGGAGCCTTCCTGCTGCTGCTGGTGGCGCTCCCCCTCGGGTTGCTGGTGGCGCGTAACCGGTTCCTCGATCGGCAACTGGCCGAAGCGCGGACCGCCCGGGTGACGGCTCCGGCCCCGGCCGGCGGCGAGCCGCGGATCGCGAGCCTCGAGGCCCGGCTGCGCTCCCTCCAGCAGGCCGGAACCGTCGATCGCCGGCGGCTGGAGGAGGAGCTGGCTAGGGAGCGCCAGGCCCGGGCCGCCGTCGAGAGCGAGGTCGCCGCCCCGCGGGTGAACGTCCCCATCTTCCTGCTCGCCGCGGTGCGCGGCGGCGAGGAGGGCAGGGAGTCGGTGAACCGCATCCCGCTCTCCGCCGCCAGCGGGCCGGTCATCCTCACTCTGGAGCTGGCGACGATCGACTACCCCTCCTACCGGGCCTCTCTGCGCACCGGGGACGGCAAAGAGGTCTGGCAGGCTCGCGGCCTGCGGCCGGACAGCCGTGACACGCTGGTCCTCCTCCTGCCCTCCCGCATGCTCCGCCCCGGCTCCTATCGCTTGGGGATTGAAGGGGCGCGGGGCGACGGCAAAGGGTTCGCCGTCGCCGCCTATCCGTTCCAGGTGGTACGGCACCCGTAGGACCCCGCGGACTCAGGCCTTCTTGCGCTTCGCCGCGGCTTGCGCGACCGCCTGATAATCCCGGTAGCTCTCGTTGGGATTGCCGAAGATCTTGAGGCCGCGTAGCTGCGTCGCCCGGCGGGCCGCGCCGGCTCGGTCATTTCCGGGAAGCCGCCTGGATCATCCGGCGTAGCGCCTGGACGACTTCCTGGATACCGCCGCTCTCCAGTGTTCATGAGCGCGTTTTCGCCTCTGCTGCGCACCAGCATAGACAAGGGGGAAAGTGGCTTCCGTTTGGCCCCCACTCTAGAGATGCCCAGCAGCATTGCACCTGGCTCTGCGACGGTTGCTCGATCCCGTAAGATCAGACCGAAAGGAAGGCACATGAAGAAGAGCGTGAAGAAGCTGGCCCTCCACCGTGAGACTCTCTGTTTCTTGGCGGAAAGCACGATCCAGGCAGCGGTGGGAGGTTTGACCGCGAGGACCTGCGGAAGTCCCTGCTCCGCGGCCTGCAGCGTCGCCCCGTGCGTCGCTGCCTCCGACGCCTGTTCGTTCTCACCGGGCTGCACCAAGTAAGAGCAGGGGCGCCCCCGAAGAGCTTGGGGGCGCCCCGAGCGGCTCCAGGTTCTCGGCGGGCCTCCCGCGGGACTTCGGCGGCTCGCCGCCTCCCCTCGATCGCACCTACGGTTGTAGGAGAGGAGCCGGTGCTCCTCCGCCGCGGGCCGGAACGAGTCGGCCGCGGCTCTCCTCAACCTCAGTCGGAGACATCGAATGAAGAACTTCCCGCTCGTAATCGCCTTCGCACTGCTCGCCGCGGTCCCGGCTTCGGCCGCCGAGATCTGCAAGGCCGCTCCCGCGACGACCCTCGGACAGCAGACCCAGGAAGAGATTCCTCTGTTCGCGGGGTTCAGGCCTATGCCGGTGCCGCGCTGCTATGCCCTGAACGGAACCTCTTGTCAGACCGCCGGGTCCACCACGGCCTGCACCGACGTCTGCTTCAACAGCCTGAGCTGCACCTGCTACAACTACTATGGCGGCACCTATAACAACGTCTTCCTCGGGCGGTACTGGGACTGCGACGACGAATGCTAATCGCCCAGGCCACCTGGGAGCCCCCGGCGGCGCCGGGGGCTTCGAGGAGCGCCGCGCTCGTTCAGCAACGACAGGTATAGGCGCCGCCGCAGCTATAAGCGCAGGTATTGGCGCCGCAGCTCTCGGTGCAGGCGGCCGTGCCGTCGCAGCGCAGGCTGATCCCTCCGGCCACGGCCTGCAGCTTGCTGCTGTTGAGGGCGCCGAGGGTCTCGCGGCTGAGCTTCAGGGTCTGGAGCTTCCGGGAGGTCAAATCTTTCTTCATGGAGTTTCACCTTTCTTGAAAGAGCGCGGCAAAATACCGCGTTCTCTTCATTCAAGGTGCCGGGTCGGGTCTGGACTGAGACGCGCCGCGCTCGCGCTGCTCTCGAGGTGCGGCGCACGACGCTCCCGCCGGCATCGCGCTCGAAGCGGAGGCCAGAGCTTTTATGAGACTCAGCCGCCATCTTTCTGCTGGAATACGCACGGGACGGATCACAGGAGCCCGGCTTTCCAGTGGAAAAAGTCAGGGCCTCATTAGATCGGCGGACTTTTTGGCTGGATCGCGGCCGCAACCCAATGGGTCAGGGGATTTTTCTATTAGGTCAACGTCGATTTCTAGTAGATCGCCGGTTTTTTTCACAGGGTCCGGAGGTTTTTCTACCAGGTCGACGCCGATTTCCGGTGGATCGCCGGTTTTTTCCAATGGGTCCGGAGGATTTTTCTATTAGGATCTCGGGCCATTCCAGAAGAGTCCGGGTTTTTCAATGGGCCGAGGAGCCCGACCGATCAGGGTCCGGAGATTTTTCGCCGGCCCCAGTCTTCAGGGGGGACAGATCAGCGGGATCGCTTCTCGTTTGTTCCGGCGATAGATGCGGAAGTCCGTTCGGTCCACCGTGATGACGCTGTGTCGCGGATAGAGCTCGCTCATTCGAATCAGGCAGAGATCCGCCAAGTCGGGATTCCGATCGGAATACCGTTCCGCCAGCACCCCGATCTGACTGAGTTGAGACCCGCAGTCGAAAGCGATCTCGACCAGCCCCTCCGTCATCATGGAAAGGACAATAGGAACGCTCTGGAGATGGAATGCCGTCTCGGCCAGCACGGCTTCACAGGTGAGCAGGGGCTCGGTGACACCCCTCGCGACGCTGACCGCCCAAGAATGGTACGAGTCATTACGGTTGGCGAAGGCGACGAGGAAGCCGGTGTCGGCGATTCCTTTCACGGCCGCGAAAAGCCCTTGCGCCGGGACAAGTCCTCCGGTCCGCTGACGGCTCCGGCCAAGCGCAGAAAGCTCTGCCCCTCGCCGCTCGCCCTGGCTTTCTCCAACTGATCGCGGATGAGCTTGCCCTGTGACACGCCGCTTCGCGCCGCAACCTCTTCAAGCCAAGCGGCCAACTCTTCGCTGAGACGAACGGTGATTGTAGTACTCATCGGGCAAAACTGTAACACAGCCGCCTGAAGTCGCCAAATGGCGACCCCGAGGACTCCTCCTCCGATCCGCCTTTACGGGCAAACCTCTCCTTGAGGAGGATCTCTCTCGAGGTGCCACCCGATCCGCGCCGGGCAGTTCGCGGACGGCGAGCCGCCGAACGAGCTCCTCCCTCTCTCCGGGGCCGTCAGGCCACCGGCTGGACCAGGGGCACGGTTCCGATGCGGGGCCGCCAGAGACTCTCCTGGGCTGGCGGTGTCAGGGTGGCGGCCCAGATGTCGTCCGGCAGCGGTCCCACGGTGAACCGGAGCCCACCTCCCAGCTTCAAGACGCCAACGGCGAGCAGCGCCGCCGTGGCTTCCGCCTTGGTTCGCTCGGTGGCATCCTGCGCTCGCCAGAGCCGGACCCGTTTCCCATCTCGACCACTGACTCCAATGGAGAGGTAGAGCGGATAGGAGCCGGGATAGGTTGGCGTGACGACCGAAAAGACAACCTTGGCGACCTCCGCCGGGCCGAGAGTGACCCGGTGCTCAGGATAAAACCGCAGGTACTTCTCGTAGCCTGCCGCTTCGAACCGGATCCTGACCGTGCGAGGAGCGTCGAAACAGTTCTGAAGGTAGACCGAGAGGTCGTGCGGTTTCCCTCCAGATCCTTGAGTCAGGATGCCGGTAAACTGCACGCCCTCGGTTTCGAAGAGGCTCGCCGCTGGAGCTGCTGTAAGGAGGACGTTGGGAAAGGCCGCCGAGTCGCTCCGCTGCCTGCGGTAGGTGATGGCTCCACAGGTGACGCCGATCGCGATGGACGCTCCAAGCGCGATCTTGGGAGCGATTCCCGTCCGGTCCGCGGAGAAGAGATAGATGCCTGTACAGAGGGCGGTCAGGATCAGAAAGACGGAGATCAACGTCAAGACGGCATCGAGGTCGCGCTTCGACTCGCGCCAGAGGATTCCGAGCGCGATGCCGAGAGCCACGACGGTCACTCCTACCGACCCGCCGGTGCCCGAGAGCGCAACGACCGCAGCGCCTGCGGCGACGCACATCGAAACGAAGGCCAGGGCCAGCATGAAGAAGCTCTTCGACAGAGTCATGGGGTTCCTCCTGACGGCGATCCTGTGAAGGCAAGGTGTCCCTGGACGGCAGGGATCCGCCGCACGCCCGTACCTTGAACGCGATTCTTGACACCAAGTATACGTCGGCGCCGTACCGGGACGGAGCGGCTCCGTCCGCAGATGGAGAGACGCCGGACCGGGACGGAGAGGCTCCGGACGCAGACGGAGAGACGCCGGACCGGGATGGAGAGGCTCCGTCCGCAGACGGAGAGACACCGGACCGGGATGGAGAGGCTCCGTCCGCAGATGGAGAGACGCCGTACCGGGACGGAGAGGCTCCGGATGCAGACGGCTGACGGTGGCACCTGATTCGAGGCGGCAAAAATGCCTCTGTAACCCTATGGCAGCAAAGGGTTTGTCAGAAGGGGCAAGATTTTACGTCTTATTAGGGGTATGGGACGAAAACTTCGCTACCTTCCCGAGGAGGGCGCCCTGGTCGAGG
>JBDSHF010000459.1:0-5312 GCA_039918595.1 Thermoanaerobaculia bacterium | reverse complement strand
GGAGGTGTCAACCACCCGGAGGGGTGGGCTCGGGAGGGCCTACTCCTCCCACTTCAAAACTGTGTAGCGGCTGAGCCGGACCTCCGGCGACCAGTTGCCGTGCCGCAGCCCGGCCTTGTGGCGGAGGCGATCCAGGAAATCGCGGGGATCGGGGAGTTGCTCCCAGACCTGGGGGAGGAAGGTGCCGCGGTGCTCCCCGCACTCGAGGATGACGCCGTCCACGCCCGGACGGAGGAGGCGCAGGGCCTCCGCCTCGCTGGCGCAAGGGAGCGGCTCGGGGGGCGAGAGCAGCGACATCTCGATCCCGATCTCCGCCAGCTCCCCCGGCTCGACCGGCGGAAACCGGGTGTCGTGGAAAGCCGAGGCCCGGGCGTTGCGCCAGACGTCCTCGAACAGCGGCCGGTAGGCCAGGGTCGACCCCACGCACCCCCGCAGCTCCCCCCGCCGCCGCAGAGTCACGAAGGTGGCGCCGGGCTCACGCAGCCAGGGATCTCCAGGCGGTTCCTGCGCTCCGCCGAAACCGAGAGCCTCGGCCAGACTGGCGCGGGCGATCCGCAGGAGGGTGCGCCCGCGCTCCGCCGTCCAGGGGCTCCCGGCCTCAATCCTGTTCATAGAAAGCGAAGGCTCCATAGCCCACCACCCGGGCCGGATCGCCGGCGGTGTCGGCCGAGTTGCGCAGATCGAGCAGCTCCGGATGGAGGCCCCGCCGCCGCGCCATCTCCAGCAGGCCGTTGACCGGCACGGCGCCGCAGGCCTGGCGGGTGTGCAGCGTGCCGTCGAGGGCGAGGATGCGGTCGGCCGTGTCGCGGTCCGCCCGTTGCGCCGCGTCATAGCCGAGGAAGTGCGAGAGGTCGGAGCTGACGACGATCAGCGTCTCCGGCCCGCCCCAGAGGTGCTCGAGAACGTCGGCCATCTCCTCGCCGGTCGCCTCCCCCGCCACTAGCGGCACGAGGTCGAACTCGCCGAGCAGCGCCTGGAGGAAGGGAAGCTCGACCTCCAGCGAATGCTCGCGGGCGTGGGCCTCGGGGATGACCCGGACCTGTGGCAGCCGGAGCGCCGCGCCAGCGCCTTCCGGCTCCACCCGCACCTCGCCGAGAGGAGTGGCGAAGCGGGGATCTCCCGGCAGCGCCAGCCCGCGGATCGGCACGAAGTGGGACGGCCCCAGGAGGACCACCCGTTCGATGGTGTCCGCCGCCGCGGTGAGCGCGTGGAAGGCGCTGCCCGCGATCGGACCCGAATAGATGTAGCCCGCGTGGGGAGCGATGATCGCCTTCGGAACAGCCGCTTTGGGCGCCGGCCTCCCCGCCGGTGGCCCGGCGTGCAGGAACCCCTCCACCATCGCGGTCAGCTCGCGCGGATCGTCGGGGTAGAACAGGCCGGAGACGGCGGGTGGGCGGACGGTCGCCATGATGGTTTCAATGTAACTGGTGGCGGGAAGATTCCCAAGGGGGCCCTACCCCCCCTTCAAAACCTGCCGACACCGCCGCTGCGCCCGCTCGCGGTCGGGCAGGGGGAGGTCCCCGAAGAGGATCAGCGTCTTTTCACGGCCGCTGGCGAGCAGGGTGAGCACCTCGCGGAACTGGTGCTCGGCGCGGTCGCGATGGCCCAGGCGCAGCAGGCAGTCGGCCAGCAGGACGCGGGCCTGGAAGAGGGCCGGATCGAGATAGAGGGCCGCCCGGTAGGAGGCGACCGCCTCCTCGGTGCGCTTGCAGAGGTCGTGGAGGAACCCTTCGAGGGCGTGGGCGGCGGGCTCGGAGGGGTCGGCCGCCAGGGCGGCGGCGATCACCCGGCCGGCCTCCTCGACGCGGTTGGCCGCGAGCTCGCGGGCGGCCGCCACCAGCCGCTCGTGAACGCCGGAGGACGCGGCGGCCGCCGGCTGCGGCCGGGGGGATTCCACCACGGCGGCGGCACGCGCGGCGCTCCGGTCCCGGGAGTCCAGCTCGCTCCAGCGCGAGCGCTCTTCCGCGGGCTTCTCGGCCTCTGGCGCCGGCACGGCCCGGCGGGGGGCGATCCGCTTCGGCGCGGCCTCGGGAGCCGGAGCCCGCCGGTGGCGGTAGGCGAAGCAGGGGCCGAGATCCACCGACTCCAGCTCGTCCTGGATCTGCCAGAGCGTCTCCGAGGCGCCCAGGAAGAGGTACCCCTCGGGTGACAGCAGCTTGCCGACCTGCGAAATCACCCAGCGCTGGAGCGGGCGCCGGAAGTAGATGAGGACGTTGCGCATCAGCACCAGGTCGCACTCGGCGAAAGGGAGCGCGAACGGCGCGTGGGCCAGGTTGAGGCTCTGGTAGCTGATCCGCGAGCGCAGCCCGGCGTCGAGCTCGAACAGCTTCCCCCGCCGCTTGAACCAGCGCTCGAGCAGGGGCGGCGGCACCTGCGAGACCGCCCGCTCGCCGTAGAGCCCGAGCCGGGCCCCGGCCAGCGCCTCCTCGTCGAGGTCTGTGGCCACGATCGTCCAGGTCCAGCCGGCGAGCGACGGCTCGTCGGCGAGCAGCATGGCGAGCGTCGCCGGCTCCTCCCCGCGCGCGCAGGCCGCCGACCAGATCCGCAGGTGGCGCGAGCCGGCGCGGGCCTTCGTGAGCACCGGCAGGGCCTGCCTCAGGATGGCGTCGAACTGCTGCGGAGCGCGGAAAAAGTAGGACTCCTTGATGGTGACCAGCGAGATCAGGTTCGCCCACTCGCCGTCGATCTGATGGGTCGCCAGCGCCTGCACGTACTCGAGGAGCCCGTGGTAGCCCGTCGCGGCCGCCCGCCGCTGCGCCACCTCCTCGAGGAAGCCGGCGCGGGCGGGCGGAATGACATTGCCCGTCGCCTCGCGGATCAGGACGATGAGATGCTGAAGCGGGCTGGGCGCCGTTTGACTCATGGGCAAACGGCTCATGGGCGGACGCGGTTGCGGCCGGCGGCCTTGGCCTCGTAGAGCCGGCGGTCGGCGAGCGACACCAGCAGGTCGCCGCTCGGAGCGCCCGCCAGCTCGTCGCGGTCGGCGACGCCGAAGGAGGCGGTGACGCGCACCTCGATGCCGCCGGGGAGCCGCACCGGATTCTTCTCCAGCCCCACGCGCAGCCGCTCGGCGGCCATCCGCGCCGACCCCAGGTCCACCTGCGGCAGCACGGCCAGGAACTCCTCGCCGCCGTAGCGCCCGAGCAGATCGGTGCTGCGCAGGCAACCGCGCAGCACCGCCGCCCCCTCGCGCAGCACGGCGTCGCCGGCCAGGTGGCCGTGGGTGTCGTTGATCTCCTTGAAGTGGTCGAAGTCGCAGAGCACCACGCTCAAGGGGTACTTGTAGCGGCGGGCGCGGTCGAGCTCCTCGGTCAGGCGGTCGTAGATCACCCGGTGGTTGAGCTGCCGGGTCAGGCCGTCGAGGGTCGAGAGCTCGTGCAGCCGCTGCGACAGGCGGGCGTTGTCGAGCACCAGCGCCAGATGGCCGGTCAGCGCCTCCACCAGCGCCCCGGTCGACGCGGCGGCGAACTCGTGGGGATCGCGCGGCAGGAAGGCGAGGACGCCGGTGGCGTCGCGCACCGGCAGGGTGAGCCAGACCGCCCGCTCGAGCTCGACGGCGACGCTCCCCCGCTCGCCGCCGATGCGGACCTCGAACGGCGTCCCCGGCGCGTGGGTGACCGCCTTGGCGAGCAGGTCCCCCAGCACCTCGACGTCGGTCTGCCGGACCGGGTCCTGGAGGAGGATCTGGATCATCCCGGCGTCGAGCTCCGCCACCGCCACCGCCAGCAGTTGCGCGTCCACCACCTGGCCGAGGGTCTCCAGGGCGCTGTGCGCCGCCTCGTGGAAGTCGTTGGCGGCCATGCCGTGCTCCAGCAGGGTGTTGACCACCGTCGCCTGCAGCAGCGAGGCGTCGAGATGCCGCGCCACCCGCGCCAGCACCTCCACCGGCCCGATCGACTGCGGATCGAGGCCGCCGGCGGCGGGATGGGCATTGGGCGAGGCGTTGGCCGCCTCGACCAGGCGGATCACGGTCTCGACCAGCTCGCCGGGGCGGTGATCCTTGGTCAGATAGGCGTCGGCGCCGGTGCGCAGCCCCCAGTAGCGGGAGGCCGCCTCGCCGTGGCTGGTGAGGATCAGCACCGGCATGTGGGCGCTCGCCGGGTCGGCCTTGAGCAGCCGCAGCAGCGGGAAGCCGTCCATGGTGGGCATCTCGAGGTCGGTGACCACCACCGCCGGCCATTCGCGCAGCGCCGTCATCGCCCCCTCGGCGCCGTCGCGCGCCTCCAGCACCTCGAAGCCGGCGCCGCGCAGGGTACGGGCGAGGATCGCCCGCGTCACCTCGCTGTCGTCCACCACCAGCACCCGCCGGTTCACCGCTCCCCTTTCGTCCACAGCCGCACCAGCGCGCGGGCGAGCTCCCGCGGCGGCAGGGCGACGTCGGCCGCCCCGCGCTCCAGGGCCACCCGCGGCATGCCGAAGACGACCGAGCTCGCCTCGTCCTGCACCAGGGTGATCCCCCCCGCCTGGCGCAGCGCGAGCAGCCCCTCGACGCCGTCGGAGCCCATGCCGGTCATCAGCACCCCCACCACCTCGCGCGGGCAGTGCTCGGCGGCGGCGAGGAACATCTCGTCGACCGCCGGACGGTGGCCGCGCCGCGCCGGGGTGTCGGCGTCGAGGCGCAGCATGCCCCCGGACTCCAGGCGCAGATGGGCGCCGCCCGGCGCCAGGCGCACGGCGCCGCGGCGCAGCACCTCGCCGTCCTGGGCCAGGCGGACGTCGAACGGCAGCTCCTTGTTGAGCCAGTCGGCGAAGCCGAGCTCGAAGCCGGAGGCGATGTGCTGGACGATCAGGAAACCGACCGGAGCGTCCGCCGGCACCTCGTCCAGCAGCTCGCGGATGGCGGCCGGCCCCCCCGTCGATGCGCCGATCGCGATCCAGCGCAGCTCCGCCGACGCGGCGCGGCTGGCGATGATGGCTGAAGGATGGATCGCCGAGGGGTGCGTCGCCGGCCGCGCCGCCCGCGGGCGCGGCGGCGGGGCGGTCCGCGCCTCGGCGACCGCGCGCACCGTATCCGGCAGGCTCTCGGCGAGCTGCTGCCAGCTCGGCGTGTCCTCGGGCTTGGGGAGCACCTCCACCGCCCCCCGCCGCATCGCCTCGAAGGCGATCGTCATCTGGTTGCGGTTGGCCCGCGAGGAGAGGACGATGATCGGCGTCGGCCGCACCGCCATGATCTGCTCGGTGGCCTGATAGCCGTCGAGCACCGGCATATGGAGATCCATGACCACCACCTGCGGCTGCAGATCGATCACCGCCTGCACCGCCTCGGCGCCGTCCGCCGCCTCCCCCACCACCTGGATGTCGGGCGTCTTGCG
>JBDSHF010000458.1:0-5219 GCA_039918595.1 Thermoanaerobaculia bacterium | reverse complement strand
GAGTCGGCGGCGAGCCGGGTCAGGGCGATCATGTTCTCGGGACGGCCGAAGCGGCTGAGCACCTCGGCGGCGGCCAGCCGTACCTGCCAGTCCGGATGCGACGCGGCGGCGCGGAAAAAAGCGTCGTCTCCGGCTCCGGCGCAGACCGCGAGCGCCTTGTAGACGGCGCGCGCCTCCGCGCCGGCACCCAGGGAGAGGATGGAGGATTGCAAAACGGCCCGTGCCTCGGGTCCGCCGATCCGGCCCAGGCTCTCCAGGGCGGGCGCGCGCAGCTCTTCCCGCTCTTTGAGACAGCGGGCGAGCAACGGCACGGCCGCGCGGTCCCCCAGCTCTCCCAGGGCGCGGAGCAGCGGCGGCGAAGGCATCACGGCCGCGCGGGCCCGCAGGGCCGGCAGCAACTCAGTCATGCCGCAGCGCATGGCGGCCTCGGCGGCCGGGGCCGCGTAGAGCTCGGGAGCCTCCTCCAACCAGTCCTCCCAGGGGAGCAGCGGCGCCATCCCGTCGATCCGCATCAGCCGGGCGATCACGCCGGGGCGGAACGACGGGTCGAGATCCAGGATGGCCTCGACCACCTCGTCGACCGGCCGCCCGAGCAGTGCGGCGAGGACCAGCCGGTCGGACGGGTCCACGTCCGGCAGGATGTCGAGAGCGGCCTGCACATCGGCGCGGTGAGCGTCGAGCGCCGGCCCCAGGGACTCGCGCGAGCCGGCGGGAAGCCAGAGATAGAGGTCGAGCAGGGCATCGCCGAGGCCGGGGACGCTCACCTTCTCCAGCGCCTGGAGAAGATGCGGGAGCAACTCCGGACGCTCCGCCGTCTCTTTGGTGGCGGTGAGGAACGCGGCGGCCGGGACATCCCGCGGAAAGCTCGCGGCGAGCTGAAAACCCCAGGCCCGCGGCTCCCCGGCGGCGGCGAGCAGCGGAGCGATCAGATCCTGCCGCCGCGCCAGGGCGGAAGGGCGCAGGGGCGCCGCCGGCCGCGCACCGGCCAGCACCTCGACGGCCTCGGCGTCCCAGGGGCCTGCCCCCAGCGCCAGCAGGCAGCGGGCGGCGGCCGTGCGCACCTCCGGCAGGCGGTCGTGGAGCCGCGCGGAGAGGGCCTCGCGGAATCCGCCCGGCAGGAGGGTGATCTCCTCCGGCCGGGGCAGCCCTTCGATCACGTGGGCGAGCAGGCCGAGCATCGTCTCCTCATCGATCTCGACCTCTCCGGCCGGCCAGTGCGCGGCCAGGGCGCGGAAGGAGAGCTCGCCGCCGATCCGCGCCAAGGCCTCGGCCGCCAGCGAGCCGACCATCGGATCGGTCAGCCGCCCGGCCAGATAGGGCACGGCCTCGGGCGCGCGCAGATCCCCGAGGGCCTGCACGGCGGCCATCTGTACCCACAGGTCGGCGCTCAGGAACGGCACCAGGTGCGGGATCGATCGCGCGTCCCCCAGATGGCCGATAGCGAGGATCGCCTCCTGCTGGACGTTGGGATCGGCGTGGCCGAGAGTGGCGTGCAGCGGCTCGAGCGCCCGTGGATCGCGCAGCCGGTCGAGGATGAGGACCGCCTGCAGCACCACGTCCGGATCGGAATCGCGCAGCAGCCGCACGACCAGCGGCAGGCTGCGGCCGCCCCGCAGCCGCAGGATCTCGGAGCCGGCGTTGCGCAGCGCGGCATCGGCCGGATCGCGCAGATACTCGGCCAGCCGGGAGTCGGGAAGGACGGAGGCGCCGATGCGCAGCGCCTGCTCGCGGATGCCCGGGCTGGGGTTGCGCACGAGCCGCTCGAGCGCCTCGACGCGGGTGTCGAGCGGCATCGTGGGGAGCCGCTCGAGGATATCGACGCATTCGTCCCAACTGGGAGCCTGATTGCCGACCGATTCCATGCAGAGCCGCCGAGGGATTGAAGCTCCAGCTACAACCCTCGCGGGATACTCCTTTCCAAGGTGCGCCTCGGCGCCGGTCCCCGAGTCTCCACGCGGGAGGGCGCCAGGCAGGCTGTCCGGGCTCCGGAAAAGTATACCCGGATTGGCGGGTCAGGGGCAGGTCTTGAAGGCGTCGACATCGGTGACCGCGGCGGCCGCCTTCCCCGCCGGGTTCTCGTAGCGCGCGACGCTCCCGGTCGTGGTATCGGTCACCGTCAGGACGTAGTGGACGTTGGTGGTGCCGGCGGCGAAGACCCAGTAGCGGCCGTTGACCCCGCAGCCGTCGAGCACCTTGACCATCACTTCCCAGTTGTCAGGGGCGAAGAACCAGAAGAGCCCGGAGTCCGCCGAGATCGCCGGCACCGTCTGCCCCGCTCCCGAGGAGCCGTTGGCGTCCCAGGCGACCTCGACGCGGAAACGCCCGCGGCTGAGGCAGAGGCTCGTCGCCGTGGGCGTGCAGAGGGCCGCCGGATCGGGGCGGCTCTTCTCCACCACGAAACGGAAGCCGTCGGCCATCGAGCTGGTGGGCCAGGTGTTATGGCCGAAACCCGCCTGCACGTCCTCTTCCCAGGGAACGCCGAGCCGCGCCCACTGCGCCTCCAGGCTCGGACGGGCGCCGGTGTAGTTCTGATCGGTGGTGCCGTAATACATATGGATCGGCGGCTTGTAGCCGGGATCGGCCAGCGAGGCCACCGGGTAGAACGACGCCGAGAGGGTGAAGACGGCGCTGTACGCCGAGCTGGCGTAGGCGACGAGGTAGGCCCAGGCGCCGCCGGCCGAGTGCCCCGCCAGAGCGACCCGCCGGTCGTCCACCGGCAGCTCCGCGCGGACCAGGCGGAGGGTTTCGGTGGTCGTCAGCTCGTCGTTCCCCACTCCCCAGCCGGCGTTGGAGGAGGACTTCGGCAGCGCCACCACGCAGCCGGCCTTCTCGGCGGCGGTGGCGACGAAGGCCTTGTAGTCCTCCGGAGCGCCGTTGGAGCCGTGGAAGAACAGGATGAGAGGGGCCGGCTTGGTGGAGTCGAGCGTTGCCGGGACGTAGCGCAGGAGATAGGAGCCGGTCGCCGGGATCTCCATCTTCCGCCAGCCCTGGGCGACCTCGGCGCCGAAGGCGGGCACCGCGAAGAGAGCGAGGAGGAGGGCGGCGGGGAAAAACCTTGTGCCGCCCCGGCGGTCAGACTTCAACGACAACTGCATGCGGGCATTCTACCAGCCCGGCCGCGATCCGCTATGCTAGGGGCCGATGCTAGCTCCTGTCGCTGAATACTCCCTTGTCCGCCGCGAGTGCCGGGCCGTCCGCATCCCGGAGGGCACGCCCGCCGTCCTCTCCTCCGGGACCCGGGTCCGCATCACCCAGTCGCTCGGTGGCTCCTACACCGTCGCGACCGACCGCGGTTACCTGTTCCGGATCGAAGCCCGGGACGCCGACGCCCTCGGCAAAGAGCCGGGCGAAGCTCTCGCCGCGCCGGCCGAGGCCAGTCTCGAAGAGCGGATCTGGGCGGGTCTGCGCACCTGCTTCGACCCGGAGATCCCGATCAACATCGTCGATCTCGGCCTGATCTACAGTTGCGAGATCCAGGAAGAGGGGCGGCGGGTGGAGATCAAGATGACCCTCACCGCTCCCGGCTGCGGCATGGGCCCGATCCTGGCCCAGGACGTCCAGCAGAGGATCGAGAGCCTCCCCGAGGTGGAGCACGCCGAAATCGAGGTGGTCTTCGATCCGCCCTGGGATCAGAACATGATGAGCGAGGCGGCGCGGCTGGAGTTGGGGATGTTCTGATTTCGAGAGGAGAAACCATGAACGCGATGCGGGTGAAACGTGTAGCGGGACGGCGGGAGCGGGAAGACGTCTTGCGGGACATCGACATCCTCCAGGACACCATGAACCAGTTGCGGGGCTGTGGCCTGATTCCCAGAGGCGTCTACCGGTTCCAGACTCACGAGGAGGCGGATGAATGGATGATGCGCCAGATCGCGGCGAATCACGCGCGCCACGCCTCGAAGACCTCCTAGAGCTCTGCAAGGCCCTCAACCGGGAGGATGTCCGCTATGTCCTGATCGGCGGCTTCGCCGTGATCCTTCATGGGTTCGTCCGGTCGACCAAGGACGTGGATCTCCTGGTCGATGCCTCGGAATCCAACGTACAGGCCGTCAAGAGGGCCATGGCAGGCTTGCCCGATAATGCGGCCGCCCTCATTGCTGATGACGAGATCCTCAAGTACCAAGTCGTCCGAGTCGCCGACGAAATCGTCGTCGATTTATTGGGAGCGGCTTGTGGTATCGCCTATTCCGAGGCACTGGCGGCAGGTCTCGATCACTTCAACATCCAGGGTGTCGAGATCCCGGTCGCGAGCAAAGAGCTACTGATCCGCATGAAGGCGACCATCCGGGAAAGCGATGCCGTAGATGTTCGCTTCCTGCGTCTGCGGATCGAGGAAGAAAAGAAGCGGAAGTAGGCCGTCAGGAATCCTCGACCGGCATCTCTTCCGCCACCACCGCCGCCGGCTTTCCCGCGAACAGCCGCTTCAGCGACAGCCGGGCGTTGTCCAGCTCCGCGTACAGCCAGAGCTTGAGCCCCTTGGCGGCCATGTGGAACGGGGCGAGCTTGAGGTCGAAGAGCGCCTTGACCCGCCGGCCGTCGTTGCGGCGCCCGGCCTCGCCGGCGGCGCGGCGCGCCAGGGCGATCGCCTTGAAGCGCCGGTTGTAGATCCGCATCATGTGGTAGCTGATGAAGGCCGGCTTCGGCCCCAGCACGGGCATCCACTGGAACTTCCCGAAGAACCGGTAGGCGGGGATCACCACGAAGATGTAGTACTGCGCCGTATCGATGAGGAACGAGGCGGAGAGCAGGTCGTGCTCCCCCATGTAGAAGTACTTGTCCTGGTAGATCGCCCTGAAGAAGCGGTGGTACGAGCGGTCGAACGTCGCGTTGTGCTCGGCGATCCGGGCGGTCACGTCCTCCCCCGCCGTCTGCGCCTTGACCATCTCGACCGTGGCCTCGACGGAGAACGCGGCATGGTCGAGCCCCGGCGAGTAATAGGGGTCGAGGAAGGCCGCCGCGTCTCCCATCAGCGCCCAGCCGTTGCCCATGTACTGGCGGGTGTAGTAGGCGAGGTTCGAGTAGGTCTTCAGGTCGTCGGCCTTCAGGCTCGCCCCCTCGAGCAGCTCCGCCGCGGCCGGGATCGCCCGCAGGAACGCCTGGTAGTCGCTCGCCATGTTGCTGCCGCGGTCGAGGTTCACCAGGCGGGTGTCGAAGACGATGCCGATGCTGGTCTCGCCGTTGCCCAGGGGGATGAACCAGACCCAGTAGCCGAACCCCAT
>JBDSHF010000457.1:0-7836 GCA_039918595.1 Thermoanaerobaculia bacterium | reverse complement strand
GCAGGTCAGACTCTATCGGGGTACGCCAAGGGAGGCAAGCGGGAAGAAAAAAGTGGGCCGAGGCGGGCGGAGGGCATTAAGACCCGCCCCGGCACCGGAGGGAGAGGAGATTGCCTTGCTATCTTGGCCGCCGCGGCGCTTTGGGGCTCCGCGGCGTCTTCTCTTAGGTTCAAAGATCCGCCGGTTCCCGCCCGTCCTCGCATCCACCCCGGCGCGTTCGGAATCCATAGATTCCACGAATCGTGCCAGGGGTCTGCCGGATCATGCGATCCTTTGTTTTCAGTGATTTGCCCGCGAGATTGGATTTCCGGGCGTATGGTGGGACAGACGCGTGTCCCTTGCGGATGACGGGGGTGGAGCCTGGGGGTGACTACCGGGGCGCCCCCACCCCGAATCCTCACCCCCGGCCCCTCTCCCACCGCCCTCCCGCCGTCCGGGAGAGGGGAGCTTGACGGGAGAGACCTCGCTTGTAAGGTGCGCTGTGCGCACCAGAAACGGTGATGGTGCGCACAGCGCACCCTACGAGCCACGCCTTCTCAGCAAAGTCCCCCCTCTCCCGGTCGGGGGGAGTGCGGTGGGAGAGGGGCCGGGGGTGAGGATTCGGGGCGGGGGACGCCTCAGCTCAGCTTCGTCACGATATCGATCTCGGAAATCAGCGTCCGGTGGACGGGGCAGCGGTCGGCCATTTCCAGCAGGCGGCTGCGCTGCTCCTCGGTCAAGGCGCCGAGCACCTCGATCTCGCGGTCGATGTGGTCGATCTTCCCGACCTTGGTCTCGCACTGGATGCAGTCGAGAGCGTGGATCTTCGAATAGCGCAGCCGCACGCGGACCCCCTCCAGCGGGAGCTGCTTGCGGTCGGCGTACATCCGGAGCGTCATCGAGGTGCAGGCCCCCAGCGCGCCGAGCAGCAGATCGTAGGGGGTCGGCCCCGATTCGGTTCCCCCCACCTCCTTCGGCTCGTCGGCCACCAGGCGGTGGCGGTGGGCGATGATCTCCTGCGCGAAGCCGCTGGGCGGTCCGATCACCAGCACCTCCCCCTCCTTGCCGATCTCCGGCTCGTTTTTTCCAATCAAGCTGCCGACCGGCTGCACCCCTTCGAGGTACCGCTCCGCCCAGACCGCCAGCATGTCGCCGACATAGCGGGCGTCCCGCTCGTCGCTCAGCAGATGGTTGGCCGTGTCCAGCGAGACGAAGCTCTTGGGGTGCCTCGCCATCTCGAAGAGCCGCCGGGCGTGATCGAGGCCGACGATGTTATCCACGGGGGAGTGGAAGATCAGCAGCGCCCGGTGGAGCCTTTCGAGGACACCCCGGAGATGATCCTCGGCCAGATCGTCGAGCAGCTCGCGGCGGACGCGGAATGGGCGCCCTCCGAGATGGACCTCGACCTCGCCGCGCGCCTCGAGCTCCGGAGCGAGGTGGGCCAGCGCCTTCTTCAGATGCTCGGTGTCGCTCGGGGCGGCGATCGTCGAGATGGCGCGCGCCTCGGGGATCCGCTCCGCCGCGGCCAGCACGGCGCAGCCGCCGAGGCTGTGCCCGATCAATAGCAGCGGCGCCTCGCGCTCGCGGCGCAGGAAGTCCGCCGCCGCCACCAGATCCTCCACGTTCGAGGAGAAGTCGGTGCCCGCGAAGTCCCCCTCGCTCTCGCCGATGCCGGTGAAGTCGAAGCGGAGCACGGCGATCCCCCGTCGGTTAAGGGCGCTGCTGATCCAGCCGGCGGCCTTCAGGTCCTTCGAGCAGGTGAAGCAGTGGGCGAAGAGAGCGTAGGCGACCGGCGGCCCCGCCGGGCTGTCGAGCCGGGCGGCGAGGCTCTGGCCGCGCGCGCCGGGAAATCGCAGGTGCTCGCTGTTCATGGCCCCGCGATCGTAGCACCCCCGGGATAGACTACCCCCGTGCCTCCGGAGCCCATCCTCGAAGCCGTCGACGTCGCCAAGACCTACGGCGATGGAACGGCGGCCCTCGCCGGTGTGACGCTGGCCGTCCAGCCCGGGGAGACGGTGGCTCTGGTCGGCGAGAGCGGCTCGGGGAAGACCACGCTTCTGCGCACCTTCAACCGGATGATCGAGCCCTCGGCCGGCACCGTGCGCATCGAGGGGAAGCCGGTGACGGAGCTCGATCCGATCGCCCTGCGCCGGCGCACCGGCTACGTGCCGCAAGACGGCGGCCTGATCCCCCACTGGCGCGTCGAGCGCAACGTCGAGCTGGTCCCCCGTCTCCTCGGCTGGGACCGCGACCGTCGCCGGGAGAGGACACGCGAGATGCTGGAGCTGGTCGGCCTCTCCGCGGCGCAGGCCAGCCGCTACCCCGCCGAGCTCTCCGGGGGCCAGCGCCAGCGCGTCGCCTTCGCCCGCGCCCTCGCCGCCGATCCGCCGCTCATCCTCCTCGACGAGCCCTTCGGCGCCCTCGACGCCCTGACCCGCCTCGAGCTCCACCGCCAGTTCCTGGAGCTCAAAAGCCACCTCGGCAAGACCGCCGTGCTGGTGACCCACGACCTCGGCGAGGCCTTCCGCCTGGCCGACCGGATCGGCGTCATGCGCGCCGGCCGCCTCCTCCAGCTCGGCCCCCCCGCGGAGCTGGCCGAGCACCCGGCGGACCCGTACGTGTCGGCGCTGCTGGAGCTGCGGCGTGGGTAGGATCTGGCCGATCTGGGGGGCTATCCTCTTTCTCACCCTCCCCCTCCACGCCGCCGACCGCGTCGTCGTCGGCTCCAAAAACTTCGAGGAGAGCCGCCTGCTCGCCGAGATGTTCGCCCAGCTCCTCGAAAGCCGCACCACGCTCCAGGTGGAACGCCGGCTTGGCCTGGCGGGCACGCAGGTCTGCTTCGAGGCGCTGAAATCCGGCGCCATCGACGTCTATCCCGAATACACCGGCACCGGGCTGGTCTCGATTCTGGGCGAGCAGGCCAAGGGGGGGCCGGACCAGACGCTGAACCGGGTCCGCTCCGAGTTCCTCCGCCGCTGGAACGTCTGGTGGCTCGCCCCGCTGGGATTCGAGAACTCCTGGGAGATCGCCGTCCCCAAGGAGCTGGCCGAGCGCGAGCACCTGGAGACGATCACCGACCTCGCCCGGGTTTCGAAGAGCCTGCACGGCGGCTTCGGCCACGAGTTCGTGGGCCGCGAGGACGGCCTTCTGGGTCTCCAGAAGACCTACGGCCTGCAGTTCCGCTCGGTGGACCATCTCCAGCAGGCGATCCAGTATCAGGCGGCCAAACAGAGGACGATCGACGCCCTGGACGTCTACTCCACGGACGGCCGGCTGATCCTCTACAACCTGAAGGTCCTGCGGGACGACCGCGACTTCTTCCCCCCCTACGAGGCGGCGGCGCTGGTGCGCGGGGAGACCCTGAAGAAGCACCCGGAGATGGGCGCCGTTTTAGGCCTCCTCGCCGGCTCGCTCGACGAGGATGCCATGCGGGCCTTCAACCTGCGCCTCCAGGAGAAGCACGAGAGCGAGGTCGTGGTGGCCCGGGACGCGCTGCGCTCGATCGGCTTGGTCGTCAAGGAGGGGAACGCGCCGGAACCGGCCTCCCGAAAGCCCGGCGTCCTCGCCTATTTCTGGGGAGCGCGACGGGATCTGGGCAGGCTGACCCTCCAGCACCTCGGCCTCTCGGCGGCGGCGCTGCTGTTGGGCGCCCTCTTCGCGATCCCCCTGGGGCTCTGGCTGGAGCGGCACCGGCGCTGGGCGGAGACGGTCATCCGCATCCTGGGGCTCCTCCAGACCGTCCCCTCGCTCGCCCTGCTGGCCTTCATGATCCCGCTGCTGGGCGTGGGGGCCCTCCCCGCCATCGTGGCGCTCTGGATCTACTCGCTCTTCCCCATCGTCCGGAACACCTACACCGGCGTGCGCGACGCCGATCCCAAAGCCGTAGAAGCGGCGACCGCTTTGGGCATGACTCCGGGGCAGACCCTGCGCGAGGTCCGCCTCCCCCTCGCCGCCCCCTTCGTGATGGCCGGCCTGCGCACCGCCGCCGTGATCACGGTCGGCACCGCCACCCTCGCCGCCTTCATCGGCGCTGGAGGCCTCGGCGAGCCGATCGTCACCGGCCTGCAACTCGCCGACAGCGCGATGATCCTCTCCGGAGCGATTCCGGCGGCGCTGCTGGCGCTGGTGGTGGATGCGCTGCTGGGGTGGGTCGAGAAGTCGCTCCGGCCGGCGGGGCTGGAACAGCGTACATGACGAGCGTACATGATATAGTTTGATTCATGCCCGTTCCGTCCAAAGTCTCCGTCATCACAGAAAGAGGCCAAGTTTCCATCCCGGCCCAGCTCCGTAAGGAACTGGCCCTTGCCAAAGGCCAGCGGCTGCTCTGGGAAAAGACCGGAGAGCACGAGATTCGCGTGACGGTTCTCCCCGAGCCCGAGCCTCGCGGGGCGGTGGCGATGCTGGGCTTCGCGAAACGCTTCCGGCCGGCGCGGCGGACCCAGGACTGGATGGACGAGCTGCGGGAAGGCGAGACCTGATGGCCTGGGTCGTCGATACCTGTGTTCTCCTGGACGTTCTGGAAGACGACCCGGAATTCGGACAGGTTTCGGCCAGGACTCTCGACAGCTTGGCGGGGGATGGCCTGACAATTTGCCCTGTCACCTACACAGAGCTGGCTCCCGCTTTTGAAGGCAACTTATCTCTTCAGGACGAGTTCCTGATCGGGATCGGCGTGGACTTCCGCCAGGATTGGATTTGGGAAGACACTCTCCGTACGCACGAGGCCTGGAGCGACTTAATCCGGCGCAGGCGTTCGGGCCTTGTTCCAAAGAGACCAATGGCCGACGTATTGATTGGGGCCTTCGCCACCCGCTACCAAGGACTGATCACGCGAAACCGGAGCGACTTCGCGACGATCTTTCCAGAGCTGCCGATCCGGTAAGGATCAACCTCCAATGTCCATGTCACGCTCCCGGTGGAGCGGATCCGGGAGCTGCTGGTGGAGGCGGGGGCAAGTGAAATCCCCGAAGTAAAACGCGTAGCAACCTTGCGCCCAAGGACATCTTTTCGGCGAAGTCTCCGCCGGAGGGCATGCCGTTGCCTATCTCAAGGTCTGACCTGGGCACGATAATGCTCGCCAAATCTTTTCCTGGAATCGAACGAACAAACCCGCCACCCGCCGAGGTCAATGGCCTTCTCGCCGAAAGTGGCAGACAAAGCAGCAAGCCCTTCGAAGAGACGTCCCTCGGTCCCCGTGGCCTTCGCAGGGTGTCGTTCAGGACCCGGGAACGTCTCTACCGCCTCCGTCGAATTGTTTCCTTTACCCAAACGTCTCCCGCCACCCCATGCTCCCGCGCAGCAGCTCCAGCCCACGGTCTAGCAGCTCCTGATTCTCCTGCCGCACCAGCCAGGTGCTGCGGCCCGAGGGGTGCGGCAGCGGGATGACGTCGAACTTCAGATCCCCCCGCGAGCCCGGGAACGCCTTCCCCACCCTCTCCTGCAGCGGCGCGGTCTCGGGGAGGAAGAGCTTGATCGCGAGCTGGCCGACCACGATCACCGTCGCCGGACGGATCAACTGGAGCTCTTCCTCCAGATAGGGGGAGCAGTTGGCGATCTCCAGGGGATTGGGGACCCGGTCGCCCCCCTGGGGGGCGCGGCCGGGGAAGCAGCGGATCACAGCCGCCATCCAGACCCGCCGCCGGAACTCCTCCTCGGGAACCCCCAGCCGGTTGAACCAGGCGAACAGGCGCGATCCCGCCGTGTAGGCGAACGGCCGCTGCAGAACGACCTCCTTCGGCCCCGGCGCCTGCCCGACCAGCATCACGCGCGGCCAGACCTCGGGACGGGCGGCCACCGGCGGCGGCACGACGGTCGGGCAGATCCGGCACCCCCGCACCTGGGCGAGATGACGGTCCAAGGCCTCCCAATCCGGTGTCAAACCCTCCACGGGCGCTCGGCGAGACAGTTGAGGAAAGCGTCCACGACCTGCGGATCGAACTGCCGCCCCCGCTCCCGGCGGAGCACGGCCGCGGCCTCCACCTGGGGCAGGGCGTTGCGGTAGGGGCGGGTCGTGGTCATGGCGTCGAAGGCGTCCACCACGGCGATGATGCGCGCGCCGAGCGGGATCTGCTCCCCCGAGAGCCCCTGCGGATAGCCCGGATGCTGCCCGTCGCGCTCGCCGTCGAAGCGTTCCTGGTGATGGAGGACGAGCGGCGCCGCGCCCCGCAGCAGCTCCAGCCGCTCCAGCATCCGCGCTCCGATCTCCGGGTGCAGGCGCATCTGACCGGTCTCCTGAGCGTCGAGCGGCCCCTCCTTGCGCAGCACCGACTCGGGCACGCCGAGCTTGCCGACGTCGTGCAGGAGGCTCGCGTAGTGGAGGGTCTCCAGATCCCGGCCGCGCAGGCCGAGCTTCTCCCCCACCGCCACCGCGTACTCGCTCACCCGCCGCAGATGCCCCCCGGTGTAGGCGTCCTTGGCCTCGACCGCCTGGATCAGCGCGTCCGAGACGCGGACGAGGTCGCGCCGCAGCAGCCGGTTCGATTCGATCAGCTCCTCGCGCAGCCGCACCTCCCGCTGGCGCGACCACCCCACCAGGGCGCCCGCCACCGAGAGGATCAGCAGATCGGCCCGCCCGGTCCAGGCCTCGCGCCCGATCTCCGACGACATTCCGAGCAGGAGCACCAGTCCGGCGAGGCCCAGGAGATGGCAGATGCCGCTCCCCGAAGCGGCCAGGATGCCGCCACGCAGGCCGTAATGGAGGGCGGCCCAGAGGATCGGGAGGAGGTAGACGAACGTCGTCCACTCATTGCCCCGCGGGAGGAACCAGACCAGGGTGAGCCCCACCGCCGCCGAAGCCAGCACCATCCAGGAGCCCAGCAGGAGATCCTTCAGGCGGTTCCGTCCCTGGCGCGCCGGAGCGGCGAACACGATCACCGTCTCCTCGCCGCTGCCGGGGATGCTCCCGCCCTGCTGCCGGTCCTCCCCGCGGAACTCGCCGGGAATCGGCACCATCCAGCGCCGGCCGTAGCGGTCGAACAGGAGCAGGATCGGCGGCGCCAGCAGCGCGGTGCTGACCAGGGCGCCGGTCCCCCAGGTCCAGATCCAGAGCGCCGGCGAGGTTCCCGCCGTGGGGCCGGCCGGGCCCGAGGAGATCAGCGTGAGCACGGCGCCGGTCAGCCCCCCCACCAGGGCGGCGGCGAGGGTCCAGAGAAACGACCGGAGATTCGGCAGGCCTCGCCCGAGCTTGGGGACGTAGTTGAAGATCGCCCACCCGGCGGCGCCGGCGAGGGCGAAGGAGAGCGAGAGGACGAGGGCGTCCGCGGGGTTGTCGCGGACGATCCAGACCGCCGCGAACTGGCCGGCGATGGTGCCGGCGATCCCGAGCCAGCCGAAGAGCAGGCCGGCGGTGAGCGAGATGGCGGGGGTGGAGGGGAAGACGAGCCCGCCGCTCCAGTCGCGGATCAGCACCCCGAAGAGCCCCGCGGCCGCCGACAGGGCGAGGCGGACTCCGTTCCCCCGCCGGAGCCATTCCACGAACCGGCTCGAGCGGTGGTAGGCGAAAGCCGCCCCGCGCGCTGGGGCGGCTCGCGATTCGGGGTTCACGACGCTCATCCCGGCTGGATGAACCCTCCTCCCTTTTTACTGCGTCTGCTGGCTACGGCGACGTCCCCTTGATGGGAGCGCCGATCGTCAAATCCTCGGCGGCCTTCTCGACCGCCTCCGGCAACACCTCGACCGCCGGCTGCCACCAGTTGGCGCTCTCCTCGAAGGCGTCCCCCTCGTGGGTGCACGGCGACGCGATGTGATCGCGGCCATACATCGCCTTCCCCCGGTGGAGCTTGCGGTGCAGCGGATAGATGCTGCCGCAGACCAGGCAGAAGCGGCCGATCGTGCGCCCCTGCCGCTCCTCGGGGAGCT
>JBDSHF010000456.1:0-8076 GCA_039918595.1 Thermoanaerobaculia bacterium | reverse complement strand
TCCTGGTACTGCTGGCGGTCGGCCTGCTTGGCGGCCAGCTTGTCGCCGAGCCCCGGCGCGATCTTGGCCGTCATCGTATTGAGCTTGGACATCGCGCCCACCTTGACGTCGCGCTCCGGCTTGACGGCGGCCTTGAGGATCGCCTCGGCCACCTTCTCCGGGTCGATCCTCGGCGTCGGCAGCTTGGGCTCCTGGTCCATGTAGTTCTTGGCGTGCTGCGGGAAGGGAGTATCGACGGCGGTCGGCTGGATCAGGGTGATCGCGACCGGCGCCTCGTCGATCTCCTCGATCTCGACCCGCAGGGCGTCGTTGAACCCCTTGACCGCGTGCTTGGAGGCCGAGTACATCCCCTGCAGCGGCACCACCGCTTCGGAGACCTCGCTGCCGACGTTGATCAGCGCGCCCCCCTGGCGCAGCAGGAACGGCAGCGCGACGAGCGAGCCGTTGACCACGCCCCAGAAGTTGATGTCGAACAGCCGGCGGGCATCCTCCTCGCCGACCTCGTCGAGGCGGCCGTAGATGGACAGGCCGGCGTCGTTGACCCAGGTGTCGATGCGGCCGAACCGCTGGACGGCGGCCTCGGCGATCCCCCGGACCTGCTGGCGCTCGGCGACGTCGGCCGTCACGTAAATGGCGTCGCCGCCGTTGGCGTTGATCCGCTGCACGATCTCGTGAAGGGTCTGCTCGCTGCGCGCGGCGAGGACGAGCTTGGCGCCCTCCTTGGCGGCGGCCTCGGCGGTGGCGAGGCCGATGCCGCTGGAAGCGCCGGTGATGACGATGACCTGCTGGTCGAGAGGTTTGAGGGAAACAGCCATGATGCATCCTCCTGAGTTGATTCGCTGACGGCGACGGATGCCGTCCTCCCTCAGCACCGGCTGCAACCTCCGTACCCAATCGTGCGCGCACCTTCCTGTTCACCCATACCCCGTAGCGACCGGCTGAAAGGAGACCCCGCAGGAAAAACCGCCGTCAACCTTCAGCGTTGCTTGCCAGCGGGATGGCGGGCGGGGTTCCACCTGTAGCTCACGAGAACGGCCTGACCCGCCGTCTCGTCGCGAAAAGCGAAGCCGATCTTCCCTTCCGAGCCCACTAGGACTCTCGGGTCCTTGCAAAAGTGGTCGGCATGAAAGGTCTCCTCGAAGATCACCCGGCGGCTCGCCAGGTCGAAGACCGCGAACGACACGCCGCCAGGGCCGCGGGCCTCCTTGCGCTGCGCGAGGAGGATCCGCTGGGGGTCGGGGCTCGCGGCGATGTCTTCGATCCGCCAGGAGCCGCCTAGCAAGGTCGCGGCGACGGGGAGCAGCAGCTCCCTGCGCCCGGTGGCAGTCTCCAGCCGGTACAGGCCGCCGGTCCTCCGGGTCAGGGTGACCTCGGCGTCGAAGACGAGAAAAGTCCGGTCCGCCGCGACGAACAGGGCTCGCGAGGCAAAGTCGTAGTCCGGGGCGCTCCGCGGCGCGCCGGGAACTGGGTGAGCGGGGGGAGGGAACAGAACCTGTCCCGTGCGCGGAGAGAGGACCCCGAGATCGCTCAGCACCAGGCCCTCGATGCTGGCGCCGATCACCGATTCGTCGAACGTGTACTCGCCGGACTTGAAGCCGAGCCGGCGGCTCCAGACGGTCTTGCCGGCGGCGTCGACCCCCACCAGAAACTTATCCAGCCGGGGGCTTCCACCAGGGACTTCCTGCCGACAGCGGACCTCGTCCACGCGAGGGGCCAGCATCCGCGTCAGCCGCTCGTACTCCACGCCGCCGCCGCAATCCCGCGACGGCGCAGGAGGCGTGACCGCTCCCGCCCAGCGCAGCCGTCCCACCGGGTCGAAATAGGGCTGATCGACGCGAAGCTGCGCTCCTCCGACGACCGGGGCCGCGAGATCGGCTGTCTCCTCGGAGAGCTTCGCCGCCACGGATCCGGGCTGACCCCCTCCGGGATGGGAGGTGAAAACGGTCAGCAGCGACAGCGAGCGCACGAGCGAACGCATGGCCCGGAAGCTCATCCTTGACTCCTCTTTTTCACCTGGGAGAGTGGGGGAGCGGTCAGCGCCGCCCCCCACCCCGGTCCAGGGCCGCTCAGTGAGGAGCGGCCGTGGAATCGAACGCCTGGCCGCTGTCGGCCGCCGGTTGGTTCTGATCATGCGGCACGCTCACGCGCACCGTACCGGCGCAACTGCCGCCCCGGCCGTCGCGGGCATGGAACTGGATGGCATAGACCCGCCCATCGCCATCCCCGCTCCGCTCGGCTCGAACCTGCGCGGCCGCCGTGCCCACTCCGGCGCCGTCAGGAGCCGTGCTGCCACTGCCGGCCTCGGCGACGGCCTCGTCCTGGGTGATCGCGTCGACGGTCAGGGTGACCGCGTCGCCGTCGGGGTCCGTCACGTTCGCGATCCCGATGTCCACCATGCGGTGATCCGGGGGCCAGAGCTGAGCGGCGCTCGGCCTGGCACCATCGCACACTGGAGCCCGGTTCGAGCCTTCCGCCACCCCGACCACGACCGACGCGCTGTTCCTGATCCGCGGCGAGTCGACGTCCTCCACCACGACGAGGACTTTGTTGATGTCGTCCTGTCCGGCGGTGCCAGGGACGTTGACCGTGAGCGTCAGGCTCGCCGTCGCGCCGGCGCCGACGGTGACCGGGGGGAGTGGCACGACCGTCCAGCCGAGGGCGGACGAGGTCTGGAAGCGGTACGTGGCGGCCCGGGCCGCCACGTTGCTCACGGTCAGGTCGAAAGTCACCGGCAAGCCCGGGGCCCCCGCGTTCGCCGGCGGGTTCGCGTGCAGGGCCACCGGCTGGGGGTTGACGGGCACGGCGACTTGCCGGATGAAGGAGCTGCCGTTCGGAGTCTGCCCCGTGGCCTCGATCAGGAAGGGCTCGCCGGGGATCCTCAGGTCGAGCCGGAACTGCCGGGCGTCCGTGAGCGGGCGGGGAGCCAGATCCTGGATCAGACTGCCGTCGGCGCGCCGCACGGCGACCGCCAGCCCGCGCGGAGCCTCGGTGAACCGGAGATCCGCCAGGACGCTGGAACCGATCAGCGGCTGCCCCTCGATCGGGGTGGTCTCGCTTTCCGGCCGCGGCGGCTGCTGCTCGGAGGTCTCGAGGCTCAGACCGTTGATACGCAGCGGCGTAGCGCCGAAAGCGCGGAAGACGAAGCTGCCTTCCCCCTCCAGGCGGACCCGCCAGAAGCCGGTCGCGGGAGTCGCGACGGCATAGCTTGCGACCGAGCTCAGCGCGCGGTAGGCGACGTCGGGGTCCGAGGACGAAAGCGGCGCCCCTCCCGGCCGCTGCACGGACAGGGTGGGGAGCTGGCTGGCGGTCGAGGCGGTCACCATGAAGGTCACCCGGCTGCCGAGCGTATCGTCGACCGGGATGTCGAGGGTCAGCGGCGCGCCTGCCGCTAGCGTGATCCGGCGAGTCAGGAGGATCGCGCTGTCGACCTGGCCCAGCTCGAGCAGCGTGGGAACCACGTCGTCCACCTCGACCCGGGAGACGTTGAAGAGGACGCCGCCGGTCTGCTCCGTCAGAGCCCGCAGCAGGGTGCGGGCGGAGCCGGAGGTCAAGGGGTCCGACGTCACGGCGGCCGTCTGCAAGGTGGCCGCCGCCAGGGAAGAGCCGCCGTTGCTCGAGGGAGCCGTGGGGTCCGCCGCGGAACGCAGAGCGGCGAACGAACCCTCGGCGGCGCAGTCACCGGTGAGGATGGAATCGACGCTGACTCCCCGCGCGATTGCCTCCACCACCACCTGAGGACCCAGCGAGGCGTCCCCCGACGAAGCGTCGGTCGCCAGCAGCACGCGCCCACCCTGGAGCTGGGTCCGTGAACCCGACTCCGGGAAGCTCTGCAGAGCGCTCATGACCGCGGACATCGAGGCCTCCGGGCAGTCGTCGCCGCCGTCAGCGAACAGGGAGTTGACCTGGCTGCGCAACTGCTCCACGTCGCAGGTCAGCCCGCGGTCGGTGACATTGTCCTTGAAGGTGACCAGCCCCAGGGCGGGGGACTCGTTTCCCGCCAGGATCTGATTGAGAAAGTCGTTGACCGTCGCCTGGACACCGGAGATGTCGCCCGACATGCTGCCCGTGTCGTCGATCACGAACACGGTCTGCCGCTGGTTCTTCTTGAAAATCTTCAGCAGCTGGTCGGCCCGGCTCCCGAACCGCGCGCGGATGTCCGTCTCCACCAGATTAAGGTAATTGCTTGTGGCGGCCTCCGCGGCCGCCCGGGCGGCGGGGTGCCGCGCGCCGTTCGGCTTGGTCGGGCTATCCTTGTTCAGGTCATAGTGGCAGCAGAGGTTGGGGCCCATGAACCGGCACTGGTTGCCGGTGATGAAGCCGAGCGAGCTGAAATAACCCGTGACCAGGCCAGTGGGAGCAAAATCCGGGAGCGCGCAGGGCGCGGTCCCGTTGGCCATGTTCAGGATGTCGGGAATGCCGATCCCGTTGTCGATCGAGTTCGAGTGGGAGTAGATGTCCTGCACGGTGTGCAAGGCCTGCCCGAACCGTTTGAGAGCTTGGCCCCGGCGGCAGATGTTCAGGGACTCGCCGACCTCCCGCCGCTTGTTCCTCAGCCGCTCGGAGGCGCCCGCTAGCTGGTTGTTATCGGCGTGGGCGGACGAATTGTAGAATTCGAAGATATCTGTCTCGGAATTCGCCCCGGCCGCCAGGGATGCGGAATCCGCGTCGAACCCCATGCTCTCCAGGATATTCGTGGTGATGTCCGAGTGGATACCGCGCTCGAAGGCGAAAACCACTGAGCTGGCGCTCAGGAGAGTCAAACCGAGAGGAACAACAAGAACTTTCTTCCAGCGGCGAAGCTGTCGCACGGCCATCTGGCTTCCTCCTTAGCTAGAGATAGATTATATTTCTATTTTCAGAATATCTCGGACCTCAAGGCCCGTCAAGGTGCTCCGCACCCCGTAGCGCCCACCTGAAAGGGAACCCGCCGTTTCGTCATTCCCATTGAAAGCGAAACGGCGGGGTACAATCCAGTTCTCACGCAAAGTTCAACTTCGAGGAGGTCGTCGTGCCCCAAGCCCCGGTATTTTCGCGCCCTGGAATGAGTCTCCGGCGGGCGGTAGGTGGAAGCGTTCTGATTTCGTTGCTGATGGGAGGCATGGCCGTCGGCGCGGCTTCGCTGGAACTGGTCTCCCAGGTCGCTCCCAGCCAGATCTCGGGCACGGGTGCGGGGAGCACCTTCGGGCGGAATGCCGTCCCCCTGAGCGACGACGGCCGCTATGCCGTATTCCTCAGCTCCGCGACGAACCTGGTTTCGGGGCAGCGGGACGCCAACCAGGCGCCGGACGTGTTTCTTCAGGATCTCCTCACCGGCACCACCACCCTGGTGAGCCACCTCCTGGGCTCGCCGGTTACAGCAGGCAACGATGGCTCGGACCAGGCGGCGATCAGCGGCGACGGCCGCTGGGTCGCTTACACCAGTCAGGCCGCGGACCTCGCCCCCGGCCAGGCGGCCCCTCCGTTCTCCTCCAACGACAGAGCGATCCTCCTCTACGACCGCTCGACGGACGCGAGCACGCTGATCGCGCAGCGCCCTGTCGCCTTTTTTCATCAACCGGCGATCAGCGCCGACGGCCGGTACGTCGTCTTCGCCAGCGACGCCAGGGACCTGGTCCCCAGCCTGCCAAGCTTCGCTCAGTTCAACGTCTTTCTCTACGACCGGGAGGCAAGGTCCGTTCAACTGGTCAGCCCTGACGGCGGCTCGTTACCCGGCCATCCCACCCTCTCCGCAGACGGTCGCTATGTGGCCTTTTTCAGCTCCACGCCGGACGGCAGCCCCGCCATCTTTCTCTTCGACCGGATCTCGCGCACGGTCACCCTGGTCGGCCCGGGGCAGGACATGGTGATGAGCGCCGACGGCCGGTACCTCGCTGTCCACGGATTCCAGAGCACCTATCTCTACGATCGCGTCACCCAGGCGAAGACCCAACTGGCCACCGCGAATCCCGGGGACACCGCCACCCCGTCGCCCGCGCTCGCGATCAGCCCCGACGGACGGTATGTCGCCCTGGCCAGCCTCGCCAGCCGGGTCATCCCGCCCCAGCCGGGCGGCCCCTCCGCGGCGGGCATCTACCTCTACGACCGGCTCTCCGCGACCTTCACCCTGGCGAGCCGGAAGCACGGCTCGGCAACCACTCCCAGCTCTTCCGCCGTTTCTTCTCCCGCACTCAGCGCGGACGGCCGCTTCGTCGCCTTCCTCAGCCGGGACCCGGACCTCGTGACCGGTCAGACGGACAACAACTTCGATTGGGACGTCTTCCTGTTCGACCGAACTTCCGGGACGCTGACCCTGGTGAGCCGCGCGGGCGCTTCGGCCACCACCGCGGCCAACCGCTTCTCCTCTCCCCCCGCGGTCAGCGCGGACGGCGCCCGGGTCCTCTTCTCCAGCCCCGCCGACGACTTGGCGGCGGGCGTCCCGGACCGCAACCGGGGAGAGGATGTCTTCGTCTACTCGACCGCCTCGGCGACCCTGGCCGCGGTCACCCGCCACGCGTCCGACCTGCCGTCGATCACTCCCGCGGGGGAGAGCCTAGCCGCCGCCGTGAGCGGGGACGGCCGCTGGGTCGCCTTCGAGAGCACGGCCGCCCATCTGGTCGCCGGACAGTCCGATGCCAACGACAATCGCGACACCTTCCTCTACGACCGGGCGACCCGGGCCACGATCCTGGTCAGCCACGCCGCCGGCTCGCCCACCCGCGCGGCTCAAGGCGAATCCTTCTCCCCGGTGATCACTCCGGACGGCCGCTGGGTCCTCTTCACCAGCAGCGCCACCGACCTCGTCGCCGGCACGGCCTTCCCGGGATCGGGCGACGTCAGCTTCTTCCTCTTCGACCGCTTGACGGGGACGAACGTTCTCGTCGGCCGGACGCAGACCGGCCTCGGCATCTCGCCGTTTCCTGAGGCGCGCATCACCCCGGACGGCCGCTGGGTCGCCTTTTCCAGCTACGTGCCCAACCTCATCCCCGGTCAGCAAGGGCCCCGGACTTTCAATGTCTTCCTCTGGGACCGCACGACAGGAGGCACCACCCTGGTCAGCCATTCGACCGCCGGAGCCGCGGTGACCGGCAATCTCCAGTCCTATCGGCCCCGGATCAGCGACGACGGCCGCTGGATCGCTTTCGCCAGCGAAGCCTCGAACCTGGTTCCCGGCCAGGTCGACGCCAACGATGAGCCCGATCTCTTCCTCTGGGACCGGACGACCGGCAAGACGGTCCTGGTGAGCCACGCCCTGGGCTCCCCCCTCGCCGCCGGCTCGGTCAACTCCAAAGACTCCGAGAAGGCCTTCTCGATGAGCGCCGATGGACGGTCCATCGCTTTCCAGACCTCCTCCTTTGCTCCCCTCGAGCCCGGAGCCGAGCGCGCCCTCTACATCTACGATCGCGTCTCGACAGCTCTGGCGCGGATCGCTCCCCTGGGGGCGGAGCCGGCGATCAGCGCTGACGGCCGCTATGTCGCCTTCATCAGCTTCGAGGTTCCCATCCCGGGGAGTGCCGGGGAATCCCAGGTTTTCCTCCTCGACCGCGGCACGCAGACCACCACTCTCGTCAGCCGGTCGATCTCCGGCGGCCACGGCGGCAACGACGACGTCCTCAACCTGGCGATCAGCGCCGACGGCCGGTACGTCGCGTTCGACAGCCGGGCCACCGACCTGGCGCCCGGACAACCCCCGCCCACATTCTCCGGCCCCTTGCCGAGAAGAAATGTCTTTCTCTGGGACCGGCTCGCCGGCGCGACGGCCTGGGTCAGCGCTCCAACCCCGGAATCCATCCAGACCTCGGACTCGTATCTCCCTGTCCTGAGCGCCAGCGGACGCCAGGTCGCATTCAACAGCGGCGTGGACTTTGTCGCCGGGGATCTCAACGGTTCCTCCGACGTCTACCTGTTCAGCCTCGACCCGCCGCCACCGCCCACCCCCTCCGGCCCGGTGACCGTCCCCCCGTGCGCCCTGTTCACCGGCCCCCTGCGCTCGAACGCCCGCAAGGTCCTCAAGGCCGCCGGCGCCTGCGGCGTGCCGGCCGGGGCGAAACAGGTGGCGGTCAAGATCACCGTCTCGCAGGGGACCGGCAAGGGGAACGT
>JBDSHF010000455.1:0-8202 GCA_039918595.1 Thermoanaerobaculia bacterium | reverse complement strand
GACCGTCACTTCCTCTGCGTCATGTTCCTCGGCGACCTCCTGTCGGAGTTGAAGCCTAAGGGCATTTCGAGCTTGCAGGGTCCGCTCCGCCTCCCCTTGCAGGAGTCGGTCCCTCAACCCGACGCCGTCGTCTTTCGGCGCCGGGCGGATTTCAAGAGACGCCCTCCACGCGGCAAGGATGCCCTCCTCGTCGTAGAGGTCTCGGATTCCACCCTTGCCTACGATCGCGACGTCAAGATGCCCCTCTACGCGAAGGTAGGCATCCCCGAGGCTTGGCTGGTCGACTTGAAGGCGGAGACGATCTTCGTCCACCGCCGGCCGTCTCCCGAGTGGTACCAGGACGTGCGCGCCTATCGGCGGGGAGAGACGATATACCCAGAAGCTTTCCCTGAAACGGGCTTCGCAGTGGACGAGATCCTCGGCTGATCCGAGCGCGGAAAGACACGACACAGTTCCCTCCAGGCGAAACCGTGAGATAGCATCCCCGCCTCGCTCACGGAGTAGAATGGGGGTGGAGGTGATGGCTCATGGCGGTACCGATCCAGAAGAGATTCGTGACGATCGACGAGTACCAGCAGATGGCGGAGGACGGCGTCTTTCCCCCGGACGCACGGTTAGAGCTCATCCGCGGGGAGATCGTTGAGATGTCGCCGATCGGCCCTGGCCACTCCGCCTCGGTGAGGCGGTTCATCCGCAACTTCAGCGCTCGGCTCAGCGCCCACGCCATGGTGGACGCGCAGAACCCCATTCTGCTGAGGGAACAAGAGTCGGAACCGCAGCCGGATCTCGCTCTCCTGCGTATCCGGGACGACTTCTACTCATCCGGCACACCGACGCCCGAAGACACCCTCCTGGTGGTCGAAGTGGCCGAGTCTTCCCTCTCCTATGACCGTAAGGTCAAGATGCATCTCTATGCCGAGGCAGGGATCTCCGAGGCTTGGCTGGTCGCTCTGACTTCTGAAACGATCTTCGTCTACAGGCAGCCGTCCCCCAAGGGATATAAGGACGTGCGCGCCTATCGGCGGGGGGAGACGATCTACCCCGAAGCTTTCCCCGAAACGGGCTTCGCCGTCGACGAAATCCTCGGCTGAGCCGCCGTCTTTCCGTCCCGGCCCATTTTTCGCCGTCCGGACGGCCACTTTGGTTTCTGGACCGGTTTCTTAGCTTCCCTGCCGCTTTTTTAGTTTCCCGGCCGGTTTTTTAGTTTTCCAGCCGGTTTTTTGGCTTCCCGAGCGGCTGACTTTCGGTCCGGACGGTTATCGGGGCTTCCACGCCTTTGTACTTCTTCCCTAGGCGCCATCTTTCTTCCCGAGCCGTCATCTTCGTGAAAAAACGCGCTGTCTTCCCATCCAAGCCGTCTTCCTGGCTCGGAACGCCCTGTCTTTCTTCGCGAAGCCGCATCCTGACGTTCAGGACCGCCGTCTTCGCTCGTCAGGCCGCGGGGAAAGTTATTTCGGAGAAAGGTAGACCGTCGTGCCGTGCCCTTGCAACTTCACGCGGCCGGACTCGATCGCGACGAGCGTAAAGCCCTGCACGCTCTCGCCCGGTCCCATCACCCGCCCGTCGAGCACCGCGATCGGGTGGTCCTGGGAGAAGACGATGCCGTTCAGCTTGAGGCTCCCTCCCCCGGGGACGGGCACCTCGCCGGTGTAGACCTGACCTTCTACCAGGCTCCCCGAATTTTCAGCGGGAGCGGCGGGGACCGGCGCTGGGGCCGGACGCTCCACCTCGGTGTTTGGAGCGGGAGCCGGCGCGGGCGCTGCCGGCACAGTCTCCGGAGGGGGACGGCGGACCGGCGGCGTTACTTCAATCTGCGGAGCCGGACGGCGCTCCTCGATCACCCGCGGGGGCTCCGGGAGAGGCTTGGGCGGCGGCTCGGGGGCCGTCTTCTCCTGGGGTGGCGCGATCGGAAGGGCGGCGGGCTCGACGACCGGAGCGGCTACCAGGGCCGCGGACGGAGACTGCGGCGCGGCAGCCACGGGGATCTCCGCCGTCCGAGCCTCCACCGCGGGCTTGCGGGACGGGCCCCAGCCGGCGAAGAAGGCGAGCGCGAACACCGCCGCCGCCAGGATGCAGCCGGCCCCCAATCCCGCCAGCAGCGAGATCCAGGGGGTGCGGCGGACCGGCGGATCGGCCACTCCCACGGCGTACGGCACGCCCTGCCGGAGGGAATCCTGGCGCGCGGCCTCCTGCCGGGCCCGCTTCAACGCGTCGCTGATCAGACTCATGTGAACTTCCCTTCCAACTCGCGGATCGCCCGCCGCACCTGCCGCCAGGTCAGCAGGTCCGTGCCGTCCACGAAGCCGGCGAGCAGCGCCTTGTCGCACACGGCGTTGACCAGGCGCGGGATACCGCCCGAATAGCGGAAGACCGAGCGGATCGCCCAGGAGGTGAAGGCCGGGCGCCCGTTGGCGCCGACCACCTGCAAACGATGATGGATGTAGCGCTCGACCTCCAGGCGCGACAGCGGCGTCAGATGATAGCGGACGGTGATCCGCTGCCGGAGCTGGCGCAGGCTGCGGTCGTTGAGCTTGTCCCGCAGCTCGGGCTGCCCGACGAGGACGATCTGCAACAGCTTGCGCTGGTCGGTCTCCAGGTTGGAGAGCAGGCGGATCTGTTCGAGAAGCTCGGCGTCCAGATCCTGCGCCTCGTCGATCAGCAGCACCACGTCATTGCCCTTGGCGAGCTGTTCGAGGAGGAAGTGGTTGAGCATCTCCAGGCAGGTCGCGCGGTCCTCCGCCTTCTCCGGCTTGAGCCCCAGCTCGGTGAGAATGGTGCGCAGGAGCTGCGTGGGGCTGAGGCAGGGGTTGAGGATCAGCGCCGTGACGTAGTTGGGCCCCAGCTCTTCGAGCAGAGCCCGGCAGAGGGTCGTCTTGCCGGCACCGACCTCGCCGGTGATCTGGATGAACCCCTTGCGCTCCCGGATGCCGAACAGGATGTGGTTGTACGCCTCCCGGTGACGGTCGCTGAAGAACAGGAACCGCGGATCGGGGGTGATGTTGAACGGCGGCTGTTGAAAGCCGTAGAACTGGTCGTACATCGTTAAGGGGACTCTCTCACAAACCTGGAACCGCGGGGTGGCGGGGCGCATTTCACGCCGAGGATGGCGGTAGATCCGCCCCGGAGGAGGGGCGGGTCCATCACCGCATTCCTACTTATACGTTCACCGCGCCTTCGCCGTCGCTTTCGTCCCCTTCTCCCCCTTGAGGTACTTGCCGTACCACGCGAGATACCGCTCGTAGCGGTCCTTCTGGTAGCTCGGCTTGTTGATGCCGTGGTTCTGGCCGGGGTAGATCACCAGCTCGGTGTCGCGGCCGAGCCGCCGCAGGGCCTGGTAGAGCTGCTCGGCGTTGAGCAGGGGCACGTTGACGTCGTCGGAACCGCCGAGGATGAGGGTGGGGGTGGTGACCTTCTCGATCTGGAAGAAGGGGGAGATCCGCATCCACCCCTCGGGGTTCTTCCACGGCAGCCCCAGCTCGGCCTCCCACTCCTTCTGGTAATGGTCGGTGCCGTAGTTGGCAAGGTAGTTGACCTCGCTGGCGCCCGAGGTCGCGGCCTTGAAGCGGTTGGTCTTGGTGATCACGTGGTCGGTCAGGATGCCGCCGTAGCTCCACCCCCCCACGCCCAGGCGGTCGGGATCGGCCACTCCCATCGCGATCGCGCCGTCGACGGCGGCCATCACGTCCTGGTAGTCCTTGTTCCCCCAATCGGCCCAGATCGCCCGGCTGAACGCCCCGCCATAGCCGGTCGACCCCCGCGGGTTGCAGGCGACCACCGCGTAGCCGTGGGCGGCCAGCATCTGCCATTCGGTGTTGAACGCGGTGTTGAACTGGGAGGTGGGGCCGCCGTGGATGCGCAGGATGGCCGGCAGCTTCGCCCCGGGCTTGGCGTCCGGCGGCAGGGTGAGGAAGGTGTCGATCTTGGTGCCGTCGGCGCTGGTGGCCTGGAAGCGCTTCACCTCGCCCAGCCGGATCCCGGAGAGGAGCTCGTCGTTCACCGTGGTCAGGTGCCGCAGCGAGCCCCCCTCGACGACCGCGACCTCCGACGGGCGCCACGGGGTGCTCTCGAGCGTCACGATCCTGCCGTCGCGGCCGATCTCGAAGCCTCCGAGCGAGCGTTCGCCATCCACCACGCGCTCGACCGCGCCGCCGGCGGCGGGAACGCGGGCGAGGTGCTCGTTGCCCCCCTCCTCCAGGCCGAAGTAGACGAACTTGCCGTCCGGCGAGAAGCGCGGGCTCTCGACGTTGCGGTCGAGCTGCGCGGTCAGGGCGCGGGGCTCGCCGCCGGCGGCCGGCACCACGGCCACATGGTTGGAGGCGTACCAGATGTCCTTGGGATCGCCGCCGGCGAGGTAGGCGATCCACTTGCCGTCGGGGCTGAACACCGGCTCGCGGTCGGTGACGGCCGCGGTGGTGACCGCCCGCGGCTTCTGCCCCGCCTTGGCCTCGACGACGAAGATGTCGCTGTTGTCGTTGGCGTCCGGATCGGCGGTGCGGTTGCTGGTGAAGGCGATCCAGCGGCTATCGGGGGACCAGGCGGGCTCGGCGTCGTCATAGGGGCCGGAGGTCACCTGGACGCTCGACTTGCCGGCGACGTCGAAGACGTAGAGGTGCTGGCGGAGGTCGCGCAGGAAGCCGTCGCCGTCGCGCAGGAATTGCAGGCGGTTGATGACGATCGGCTTCGGCGTCTTCGGCTTCTTTTCCTGGTCCCCGCCCGCCTTGTCCTCGTCGTCCGCATCGTCGGGATCGACGTCGCCCACCACCAGGGCGAGGCGCTTGCCGTCCGGCGACCAGGCGAAGTCCGAGATGCTGGACTTGAGATCGGTGAGCTTGACGGCCTCGCCGCCGCGGCGGTCGAGCAGCCAGACCTGGGCCTTCTTCCCCTCGCGCCCCGAGAGAAAGGCGAGGTAGCGGCCGTCCGGGCTGAAGCGCGGATGGCTCTCCGCCTTCGGGCTGGAGGTCAGGCGCAGAGGGGTCCCGCCCGCGAAGGGGACCATGTAGATGTCGGTGTCGGAGGAGTCCTCCTTGGCATCCAGCCACCGCACGGTGTAGGCGACCCAGCCCCCGTCCGGGCTGATATGGGGGTCGCCGACCGACTTCAGGGCGAAGATGTCGTCCACCTTCAGAGGGCGCCGGGTACCTTCGGCGGCGAGCGGGAGGGTCAGCAGGGCGGCGAGCGAGAGGCTGGCCAGACAGGTAGAGCGTCGGTTCATGGTCTTTCCTCGTGGTCCGTTGGCCGAAATCCTAGCAGGACCGGAGCCGGAGGGATCAGGTAGACTTTCCCGCCGGCCCGTCCCACCCGTATCGGCCAAGGAGCTCTCGATGAAGCGTACGCTCGTTCTCGCCGTCCTCGCCCTCTCGGCGCTCCCTCTGCGCGCCGAAGAGCCGGTGGATCTCTCGATGATGACCCGCATCCGCGACGAAGGCCTCCACCACTCGCAGGTGATGGATACCCTGTTCCATCTGACCGACGTCATCGGCCCCCGGCTCACCGGCTCGCCGCAGGCCCGGCAGGCGAACGAGTGGACCCGCGATCAGTTCACGCGCTGGGGCCTGGTCAACGCCCACCTGGAGGGGTACCCCTTCGGCCGCGGCTGGTCGTTCAGCGCCTGCCAGGTGCGCATGGTCTCCCCCCGCGCCGCCGTCCTCCTCGCCCTGCCCAAGGCCTGGACGCCGGGGACGAACGGAACCCTGCGCGGCCCGGTGACGCGGGTCAAGGCGGAGACCCCCGAGGAGCTCGAGGCCTACCGCGGCAAGGTCGCCGGCAAGATCCTCCTGCTCGACGACGTCCGGGAGTTCAAGCCGCCGGCGGATGCGAAGGCGCCGCCGGACCCGGAGTCTTTCGCCGATCAACCCGGGCGCTACTCGGCCGAGGACCTGGAGAGGATCGCGGGGTTCGAGGTCCGGGGGCCGCGGGATCCCAACCGGCGCTCCGGCGCGCTCCAGCGCTTCAAGATGCGGGCGGCGCTCCAGGAGTTCGCGGCCAAGGAGAAGGTGCTGGCGACGGTCGAGGCGAGCTCGCGCAACGAGGGCGTCCTGAGCGTGTCCGGAGGTGGCGGCTGGGAGCCCGGCAAGGCCGCCGTCGTCCCCGGGCTGGTGATGGCCGCCGAGCACTACAACGAGATCCTCCGCCTGCTGGAGCACGACCAGGCCGTGGAGCTCGCGATCGACGTCACCGCCCGCTTCAATGAGGAAGACCCCCAGGCCTACAACACCGTGGCCGAGATCGCCGGCTCCGACAAGCGGGACGAGATCGTCCTGGCGGGCGCCCATCTCGATTCCTGGCACACCGGCACCGGGGCCACCGACAACGCCGCCGGCAGCGCGGTGGTGATGGAGGCGGCGCGCATCCTCAAGGCCCTCGGCGTCAAGCCCCGGCGCACCATCCGCTTCGCGCTCTGGACCGGCGAGGAACAGGGGCTGCTCGGCTCCATCGCCTACGTGCGCCAGCACTTCGCGGCCCGTCCCGAGAACCCGGCCCAGAAGGATGTCCCCGAGTACTTCCGGGAGGAGACCTGGCCGCTCCAGATCAAGCCCGAGCACGCCAAGGTCTCGGCCTATTTCAACCTCGACAACGGGGGCGGCCGGATCCGCGGCATCTACGCGCAGGAGAACGCCGGAGTGCGGCCGATCTTCGCCGCCTGGCTCGCCCCCTTCGTCGATCTCGGGGCCGGCACCGTGACCCTGCGCAACACCGGCAGCACCGACCACGTGTCGTTCGACGGCGTGGGCCTGCCTGGCTTCCAGTTCATCCAGGACCAGATGGACTACTTCTCGCATACCCATCACACGGACCTGGACACCTACGATCACGTCCAGGCGCAGGACATGGAGCAGGCCTCGGTCCTCATGGCCGCCTTCCTCTACAACGCCGCCATGCGCCCGGAGCCCCTCCCCCGCAAGCCGCTGCCGCAGGAGCCGCGGAAGAAGGAAGCGAAGGAAGCGAAGGACGCGAAGGACGTAAAGAAGTAAAAGGAGGCGCGCGATGAAAGAACGCAGACTGGGGAAGAACGGGCCCGCCGTTTCGGCGATGGGCCTGGGTTGCATGGGGATGTCGGAGTTCTATGCCGGCCGGGACGACGCGGAGTCGCTCGCCACCCTGGAACGGGCCCTGGAGCTGGGGATCACGTTCTACGACACCGCCGACATGTACGGCCCCCATACCAACGAGGAGCTGGTCGGCCGTTTCCTGCGCGCTGATCGCGGCCGTCGCGACCGCGTGGTGCTCGCCACCAAGTTCGGCATCGTCCGCGATGCGGTCAACCCGCAGATCCGGGGGATCAGCGGCAAGCCGGACTACGTGCGCTCCTCCTGCGAGGGGAGCCTGCGCCGCCTGGGGGTGGAGACGATCGACCTCTACTACCTCCACCGGGTGGACCCGGCTACCCCGATCGAGGAGACGGTCGGCGCCATGGCCAGACTGATCGAGGAGGGGAAGGTACGCTTCCTCGGCCTCTCGGAGGCCGGCCCGGAGACCCTGCGCCGGGCGCACGCCATCCACCCCATCACGGCGCTGCAAAGCGAATACTCCCTCTGGAGCCGCGACCCCGAGGACGGCGTCCTCGACGCCTGCCACGAGCTGGGGATCGGCTTCGTCCCCTACAGCCCGCTCGGCCGCGGCTTCCTCACCGGCCAGATCCAGCGCTTCGAGGATCTGGAGCCGGACGACTACCGCCGCCACTCTCCGCGCTTTCAGGGGGAGAACTTCCAGAAGAACCTCGACCTGGTCGAGCGGATCGGCGAGATCGCGAGGTCCAAGGGGTGCACGCCGGCGCAGCTCGCCCTCTCCTGGGTGCTGGCGCAGGGGGACGGCCTGGTGCCCATCCCCGGCACCAAGCGCCGCAAGTACCTGGAGGAGAACGTGGAAGCCCTGGACGTCACGCTATCGCCGGAAGACCTGCGGAAGATCGACGAGGCCGCCCCGAAGGGGGTCGCGGCGGGGCTGCGGTATCCGGAGGCGATGATGGCTTCGGTGGGGCGGTAAAAAAACTGGTTAGAGCCCCCTCCTGGCCTCCCCCGTTCCGGGGGAGGAAACCTGCTCCGGAAATGGAGATGTGGAGGGCGGGGCTTGTAGGCTTTTTTCCTCCCCCGGAACGGGCATAGGCGCTAACTTATTAGCAAAGCTCCCTGGCAGCCTTCATGGCCCGGGGAGCCTGCTTCTTCCTTTGGCGAGGAGAGTCTAAGAAGTAGCGGCAGAGCCGCG
>JBDSHF010000454.1:0-33011 GCA_039918595.1 Thermoanaerobaculia bacterium | reverse complement strand
CGATCGTCCGTTCCGGCTCACCCTGGCCCTGGGCCTCTGTGGAGCCGCTCTCCTCGCCCCCGCGGCGAGCGCCCAGCCATCCCCCGGCCTCTTCCTCTGGCTCTCCTCGCGGCTCTCGCCAGCCGCCGCGCCCGCCGCGCCGGAGTCGCCCGTGCTGGCGACCGGGCCGGAGTTTCAGGGGATCCCGCCGGGGAGCGTCATCGGCGAGGTGCGGGTGGTGGCGCAGGACATTTTCGATGAGAAGACTCCCGGCGAGGGCAACCGTCTTTTCCGCATCGCCAACCATCTGCACCGCACCACCCGGCCGGGGGTGATCCAGAGCCAGCTCCTGTTCCGCCCGGGCGACGTCTTCTCCCCCGAGCTGGTCGAGGAGTCGGCGCGGCTGCTGCGCTCCCACGACTACCTCTACGACGTCGCCATCCGCCCGGCGCTGCGCGGCGACGGCAAGGTGGACGTGGAGGTGAAGACCCGCGATGTCTGGACGCTCGAGGGGGGCGCCTCCTTCGGCCGCGCGGGGGGGCGGAACAGCAGCAGCTTCTCGCTGAGCGACAGCAACTTTCTCGGCACCGGCAAAGAGGTCTCGCTGGCCCGGATCGGCACCATCGACCGCACCTCCAACCTGGTGCGCTTCACCGATCCGAACCTGATCGGGAGCCGCGTCCGCCTCCTCCTCTCCTATGCCGACAACAGCGACGGCGGGCGCCAGCGCCTCGAGCTCGAGCGCCCCTTCTACTCGCTCGATACGCGCTGGGCGGCCGGGCTGCGCAGCTTCCACGACGACCGCCTGGAGAGCCTCTACTCGCTGGGCAAGGTGGAGACCGCCTTCCGCCACCAGACCAACTTCGTCGAGGTCTACGGCGGCCTTTCGTCCGGGCTGGTCGGCGGCGCCACCCACCGCTGGGAGGCGGGCTTCACCTACTCGCGGGACGACTTCGAGCGCTCCTCGCGCCCCTTCCCCTTCTTCGGGGGCAAAGAGCTGGGCAAGGGGCCCATCGACCGGATTCCGCTGCCGCCGGACCGCACGCTGGCCTATCCGTGGCTCCGCTTCCAGTCGATCCAGAACCGCTTCGTCGTGGAGAAGGACCTCGACCGCATCCAGCGCTCCGAGGATCTGAACCTGGGCCGGCAGTTCAGCGCGCTCGTCGGCCTCTCCTCCCCCACCTTCGGCGGCGACGGCTCGCGCTGGGTCGCGCAGACCGCGGTGTCGGACGGCTGGCGCCCCGCTCCGGGCCAGATCGTGCTCGCCCAGCTCGGCGGCTCGACCCGCTGGGCGGAGGGGGACGCCGAGAACCTCGTCGCCGGCGGGCGCGTCCGCTGGTATGTCCGCGACTTCGGCCGGCACGTCTTCTACGCCTCGCTCGGCGCCGACCTCGCGCACCGGCTGGACGGCGAGGACCAGCTCCTGCTCGGCGGCGACAGCGGCCTGCGCGGCTACCCCATCCGCTACCAGGCCGGCGACCGCCGCTTCCTGCTGACTCTCGAGCAGCGCTTCTTCAGCGACCGCGAGATCTTCCACCTCGCCCACCTCGGGGCCGCCGTCTTCTTCGACGCCGGCCAGGCCTGGTTCGTCGACACCCTCACCGAGCGCGACGTCGCTCTGCGCCAGAACCGCAAGGTCCTCAAGGACATCGGACTCGGTCTGCGGGTGGGCTCCAGCCGCTCCTCGCGCGGCGGCGTCCTCCATCTCGACGTCGCCTTCCCGCTGGACGGCGGGGGCAGGATTCAGAACCTGCAGTGGCTGGTGTCGACCGGGGATACTTTCTAGGGGGAGGGCGAACACGGACGCTCACGAACGCACACAGACGAACACAAACAAAAGAGACGACGAAGGCAACCCTGTCCTTTTCGTCCGTGCTTGTCCGTGCTCGTCCGTGTTCGTCCCTTCAGCCCGCTAGAACTGGTACCCGAGCGACAGATAAGGCTCCCTATACCGCCGCGCCGAGATCCCCCAGAGCCACTGGTTGTAGCCCGCCTCGAGGGCGAGGCCGCGCCAGTTCAGGGGAACGATCACCGCCACGGTGCCCTTGGCCAGGCTGGCGTCGTTGAAGTTGAGGACGGCGCTGGAGCCGAAACGGTCGTCGGGCTGGCGCGGCGAGTCGTTGCCGAGGCTCCGGACGTAGGTGATCGCGCCCTTGGCCGTCAGGCCCCACCAGGGGAGCGGATAGCCCACCTCGGCATAGACCGGCACCTGGTCCGCCGGCGCTCCCTCGCGCCAGGTGTAGCCGGTCTCGAAATTCATCCAGCCCCGCCCCTCGTGGTAGGAGTGGCTCAGCATGTAGGTCAGCGTGTAGTCGTGCTTGAGCAGGCCGCGCCACTCGGGGCTGACGCCGCGGCGGTTCCCCTGCGCGTCGAAGAGATAGCGGCTGTAGGCCCCCGGGAGGTCGTAGAGGATCGGGGTACGCTCGGTCGCGGCGAGCGCCATCGGCCAGTCCCCCTTGGCCAGGGCGTACTTGAGGCCGAGCCAGGTATCGGAGAAGCCGACGTTCTTCTCCTCGTCGATGTGCGCGCCTTCGAGGCCGTAGAGATAAGTGACCAGGTAGCGGGCGGAGAGGCGGGGGAACAGCCCCACCTCCCCCGAGAGGTAGGTGTAGCGGAAGTCGTGGTAGCTGATCTGGCCGGCGGCGTTTTTATTGGTGTACACGTCGCCGTCCCGGTTCCAGGAAGTGCTCGCCGTCTTGCGGCTGAAGCCCAGTTGCCCGTCCCCCTTGCCCGGTTCGGGCACCCAGGCCCCGCCGCAGAAGCCGGCCGCGGGGGCCAGCAGAAAGGCACAAAAAATCCAGATCGACCCTGAGACCGTTTTCATGGCTTCTCCCGTTGGAGTGGAATGCTGGCTAAAGTGAGATGATCTTCATATAGCTTAGTAGCAATGATTGTGTCATCTCCCTGCGGGGATTTCCAGCGCGGATGCCTCCCCGCCGGCTCTGCCTTGAGGCTGGGGTAGAATCCCCGCAGCTCGATCTCATGCGTCTACGCTCTCTCAAGTGCCTCCTCGGCGTTTTTGCGCTCCGCGTCTGCGCCGGGAGCGTCAGGAGCGCGGCCGGCGGCGAGCGGACGAGCCCCGCCGCCTGACGTCAGCGCCCGCTTCTCATGCGTTTCCGCCTACGGGAGTTGCGGCACGCGCCCCGCGAGTTGCGAAGCAGCCCACGCCCATTGCGTCGCGCCGCAGAGGAATTGTGTAGCGCCCCAGGCGGATTGCGTCACTCCCCAGCCGAATTGCGCAGCGCATTCCGCCTGGTGCGTCATGGCCCCCACGAATGGCGCCGCGCTCCCCATGAGCTACGTCAGGCCATCCGCTTGGGCCGCGACGCCATTCGCGGGGCGCGTGTGGCAAGAGCCGGGGGGAGAGGCCCGGCGGCTCTGTTCCGTGTCGCAAGAGAGGCTCGCCCTGCCGCCCCAGGCCTCCCGCGTAACGCGGAGACGTTGGGCGGCGTGGAATTTGCCGGGGGGCGCGGCGTGGGCGGCCTCCCCCGTGACGCTAGCCCACCGCGGGGCGGCTGGGGATCCAGCGCTGGAAGAAGGCGGAGATCTCGGCGACGGAGAGGAGGGCGCTGGAGTTGCGGAACTGGCCGTCGCGCTGGGCGATGACCAGCTTGCCGTCCGGCTCCAGGATTGCCACCGAGGGGATGCCGCTCCCCACGTTCATGCCGTACTCGGACATCAGGTCGAGGTTGCGGTCCCGGTTGCCCACCGAGACCTTGACCACCACGAAGTGCGGATCGACGATCGGCGCCACCAGGCGATGCCCGAGAGCGCGCTTGAAAGCCTCGCAGTCCGGGCACCAGTTGGCCCCGAAGACTACCGCGACCCGCTTGCCCTCCTCCGCCGCCCGCCGGCAGGCGGTCTCGACATGGGCCCGGGCGTCCTCCTGATCGGGGGAAGGGGAATGTGAAGTTTCCATAGCGAGCTTATTGTGCCATCAAAACAAGATACCGGGACTCTAGGCCGGCGTCACATAGGCCGCCGTGATGCCGCCGTCGACGAGGAAGGTGGCGCCGGTGGTGAACGACGATTCGTCGGAGGCGAGGAAGAGGGCGGCCTGGGCGATCTCGCGCGCCTCGCCGAAGCGGCCCATCGGGACATGGACGAGACGCCGCTGGCGCTTCTCCTCGGTGTCCAGGTACTTCATCAGCAGCTCGGTGCGCAGCGGACCGGGGCAGAGGGCGTTGACCCGGATACCTTCGCGGGCGTGGATCACCGCCAGCTCGCGGGTCATCGCCAGCACGCCCCCCTTGCTGGCGGTGTAGGCGAGCTGCGGGGTGGCCGCTCCCAGCAGGGCCACGAAGGAGGCGGTGTTGATGATCGAGCCGCCGCCGGCGCGCCGCAGGGCCGGGATGCCGTACTTGCAGCCCAGGAACACCCCCTTCAGGTTGATGTTCATGGTGAGGTCCCAGACCTCCTCCTCGGTCGCCACCGCGTCGTCGTCGCGGGCGTGGGAGATGCCGGCGTTGTTGAACAGCACGTCGAGCCGGCCGAAGCTCTCCTCGGCGGCACGGACCATCCCCTCGGCGTCGGCGCCCTTGGAGACGTCGGCGCGGACGTAGACCGCCTCGCCGCCGGCGGCCCGCAGCTCCTCCACCACCGCCTGGCCGGCGTCGTCGTTGACGTCCGCGACAACCACCCGGGCGCCCTCGCGGGCGAACAGCAGCGCCGACTCGCGGCCGATCCCCGAGCCGGCGCCGGTGATGACGGCGACCTTGTTTTCGAGACGCATTGGTTTCTCCTCTCTACGCTCGTTCGATCTATGCTCGTTCGAAATACCGCGCCCGCTCCCAGCAGGTCACCACCTCGTCGAACTTGCGCTGCTCGGTGCGCAGGAAGTGCAGGTAGTGATCGGCCACGTCCTCGCCGAAGGCCTCGCGGGCCAGCGTGCTCTGCTCGAATTCCCCGATCGCCTCGCGCAGGGTGCCGGGGACGCGCGGCAGCTCGCGGGCGGCGTAGACATCCCCCTGGAAGATCTCGGGCGGCTCGATCTTGTTGCGGATGCCGTCGAGGCCGGCGGCGATGGCCGCGGCGTAGACGATGTAGGGATTGGCGTCCGCTCCCGGGATGCGGCACTCGACGCGCAGCGACGGTCCGCCGCCGACCACCCGGAAGCCGGCGGTCCGGTTGTCGTAGCTCCAGGCGATGGTGGTCGGCGCCCAGGAGCGCGACTGGTACCGCTTGTAGGAGGAGACGTAGGGGGCGTAGCAGGCGGTGAGGGCGCGCGCGTGGCGGATCCAGCCGCCGAGGAACCAGCGGAAGGTGTCGCTCGCCTCCACCGGCCCGGTCGGCCGGTCCCCCCGGAAGGCGTTGCCGCCGCCGTCCGCGCCCCAGAAGCTGACGTGGACGTGGGCGCTCGATCCGGTGTGCTTCTCGTCCCACTTCGACATGAAGGTCACCGACTTGCCCTGCGCCCAGGCGATCTCCTTGGCCGCATGCTTGTAGAGGACGTTGCGGTCGGCCTGGGTGAGCGCCTCGCTGTAGCGCAGGTTGATCTCCTGCTGGCCGAGCCCGGCCTCCCCCTTGCTGACCTCGACGGGGATGCCGCTGCGGCCGAGGTGCCGCCGGATGGCGCCGATCAGCTCCTCCTCCTTGGTGCCCTGGAAGATGTGGTAGTCCTCGTTGTAGGCCCCCATCGGCTTCAGATCGTGGTAGTTCTTCGCCCGCGCGTCCGCATAGCTGTCGTCGAAGGCGTAGAGCTCGATCTCGGTGCCGCCCATCACTGAGAAGCCGGCCTCGCGAGCCCGCGCGAGCTGGCGCTGCAGCATGCGGCGCGGCGAGACCTCGACGGGGTTCTCGTGACGGTCGAAGAGGTCGCACAGCACCAGGGCGGTCTGCGGCAGCCAGTCGGCCCGGCGCAGGGTGGCGAGGTCGGGGACGCAGTGGAAGTCGCCGTAGCCGGTCTCCCAGCTCGTGGATTTGTAGCCGGGGATAGCCTCCATCTCCATGTCGCAGGCGAGCAGGTAGTCGCAGGCGTGCAGGCCGCCGCGGGCGACCTCGTCGACGAAGAAGGGGCCGGTGACCCGCTTCCCCATCAGCCGGCCGTACAGGTCGGGGAACACCGCCAGCACCGTCTCGATCTCGCCGCGCTCGACGAGGGCTCCCAGCTCCTCGAGCGTCAGCATGCCCTTCTCGCTCATCCCGTCGCCTCCTACTCCATAGCAATAAACACGCTCTTCCACTCGCTGTAATGATCGAGCGCCGCGGGGCCCAGCTCGCGCCCCATGCCGCTGCGCTTGACGCCGCCGAACGGCATCTCCAGGTGGACGCTCCAGCTCGAGTTGACCGAGATCACGCCGGTCTCGACCGCGCGGACCACCCGCAGCGCCCGGCCGATGTCGCGCGTCCAGAGGGAGCCCGAGAGGCCGTAGATCGAGCTGTTGGCGAGCCGGATCGCCTCTTCCTCGTCGTCGAACGGCAGGATGGAGACCACCGGCCCGAAGATCTCCTCTTGCGCGATGGCCATGCCGGGGGTGACGTCGCGGAAGACCGCCGGCTCGTAGAAGCTGCCGCGGTCGTAGGCGGCCCCGGTCATCGCCCGGCCGCCGGTGCACAGCTTCGCCCCCTCCTCGACCCCGCGCCGCACCCAGCCGTCGACCTTCTCGCGGTGCTCGCGGGAGATCAGCGAGCCCATCTCGGTCGCCTCGTCCATCGGGTCGCCGACGCGGATCGCGCGGGCGCGCTCGACGAAGCGTTCGACGATCTCCTCGTAGACCGGCCGCTCCACCAGCACACGGCTGCGGGCGCAGCAGTCCTGGCCTGCGTTGCCGAGGGCGCCGGAGATCGACGCCCCGGCCTTCTCGAGGTCGGCGTCGGCGAAGATCAGGTTGGCGGACTTGCCGCCCAGCTCGAGGGAGACCCGCTTGATGTCGCCGGCCGCCGTCCGCATCACCGCGCTGCCGACCGCGGTCGAGCCGGTGAAGGCGACCTTGCGCACGTCCGGATGCCCCGCCAGGGCCGATCCGGCGGCGCTGCCCGGTCCCGGCACGACGTTGAGCACGCCGGGCGGCACGCCGGCTTCGGCGGCCAGCTCGGCCAGCCGCAGGGCGGTCAGCGGCGTGGCGGAGGCCGGCTTGACCACCACCGAGTTGCCGAGCGCCAGGGCGGGAGCGACCTTCCAGGTGGTGATGGCGAACGGGAAGTTCCACGGCACGATGAGGCCGCAGACCCCGACCGGCTCGCGGAAGGTGAGGCCGATGCCGGGAGCGCCGACCGGCACGGTCTGGCCGCCGAACGCCGGGATCAGGCCGGCGTAGTACTGAAAGCAGGCCGCGCCCATCTCGATCTCGCCGCGGGCCTCCTGGATGGGCTTGCCGACGTTGCGCGATTCCAGCGTCGCGAGCTCAGCCGTGGCGACGCGGATCTTACCTGCCAGCCGCAGCAGCACCCGCGCCCGTTCGGAGGAGGTGGCCCGCCGCCACTCCCCCTGCTCGAACGAACGCCGCGCCGCCGCCACCGCGGCGCCGATGTCCTCGGGCCCCCCCTCGGCCACCCGGGCGATCTCCTCGCCGGTCGCGGGGTTGAGGACCGGCTCGTACCGGCCCGAGCGGGCGGGGGTTGGTTTGCCGTCGATCCAGAGGTTGGCTTGGGTTATGTCGTGATCGGCCATGGCGGGCCGATCATAGCGCTTGGGGGGCCGCTCCTAGCGGGGAAAGATCTCGGAAACGGCGACCCGCAGGCCCGGCAGAGCCCGCGAGGCGACCGACTCCCCCCGACCGCCGCGGCTCAGATCCAGGTAGCGCTTCCGGTCCTCGCTCAGGCCGTGGACCCAGATCGTCGCCGCGACGGGATCAGTGAGCCAGACCTCGGGGATACCCGCTTCCAGGTAAGCGCCGAGCTTGGTGCCCAAGTCGTACCGGCGGGTGCCGGGCGAGAGCACCTCCACCACGAGGGCCGGAACCCCCTGAAAATTCAAGTCCTGCTCCCCTGGCTCTTCCCCAGCCCGGATGACAACCAGGTCCGGCTGTACCGGTTCAGCAATCCTATGGGGAAGCAGGATGTCGAAGGGAGCGAAAAAGACCTCTCCCAGATTCTGGTCCCGCACGAAACGGTCGAGCCTCGAGAAAAGTCGGCTCAACGCGCGTTGATGGAGGGCCGAAGGGGATGGGCTCACGTAGAGGTAGCCTCGGATGACTTCGTAACGCCTGCCGTCGTCGGGGAGGCGCCGGTAGTCGGCGTAGGTCCACTTCCCCGGGGCAGGCCAAGGGCCACCTTCCCGCTCGGGAAGAACCTGTGGACGTGGTGCCGGCTGTGCCATCAGAGCCTCCTTGCAGCAAGACGAGACTAGCCTCCGTTCCGGACGGTGTCAACGGGCCCGTCGCCGGAAAGGGGAATTCCCGTCTCCTCCCCCGCGAAGAAAGCATGGAACCCCAGGTGCACCGGCTACTGCTCCGGCCGCAATCCCCGGATCAACCGCAATCCCGGCCGCGTGTTGTACAGCCGCCTGTACTCGCGGTGGGCGGCGTCGTCCGGGAAATGCTCGGAGGCGGGATACGGATACTGGCTCATGCCGTGGAACGGCAGCGGCTCGACCGACTGCCCGAAGGCGGTGTTGGCGTCAGCGTCCTTGGCCCAGCCGTCCACCTTGAGCAGGAAGTCGCGGCGCCAGCCGGAAGGCAGCGGCGGCAGGGCGCGGGCGTCGAAGCCAAGCCGGATCTCGTCGCCCGAGCCCATGACCACCATGCGGTCGTCCGCCTCGCCGAGCAGCGGCCGCACGTCGCCGTAGCGGGTGTAGAGGCCGGGGGTCGGATTCCACATCGAAAGCGGCATCCAGGTCTGGTAATCGAAGCTCTCGGGCTGCTTGCGCTCGGGGTGGATCACCGGTCGCGAGAACCCCCGGAAGCGCAGCTCGGCGGCGGCCGGCGGCTGCTCGGTCAGCGCCACCGGCGCCCCCCCCGTCGCCTCGGAGAGGAAGATCTCGTCCCAGTAGACGCAGAGGTTGGTCTCGATGCGCACCTCGCGCGAGGCCGACCGGAACTTGCCCGTGAGGTCGTAGACGATGGTCTTCGGCTTGCCCGCCGGGATCCCCATGTCCTCGTCCACCGTCACCCAGCGGCCGGCCGCGTCCTTCACCTGCAGGCGAGGCATCACCAGGCCCCCTCCTCCCTGGGCGCTCCCCAGGAAGGTGCTGCCGTCCGCCCAGTCGACCCAGCCGGAGAGGACGAGCACGGCGCGGCCGTCCTGGGCCGCCCCTCTGAAGTCGAGATCGAGGTGGTGCATCTCGGCGACGCCGGCCGAGTCGCGCCGGAAGCCGTCCGGATACCGCCGGTCGCGGGCGAGCAGGCGGCCGCGCACGTCGCGTCCATCGGAGTCGCGGGCTGCTTTGGGATAGATCCGGCGCTCGACGCCGAACAGCCGGAACTCGGGGAACGGCGGCCCCTTGAACTTGTCGTTGGTGAAGACCTCGACCGCCGCCGGATGATCGACGGCGACCAGGTGGATCTGATCGAGGAAAGCGACCTCGCGGAGCTCCTCGGTTATGCGGATCGGATAGACGCCGTCCTGCTCGACGAGGGCCTCGCCGGGGATCTGGACGTACTCGTCGTGATCGACCGGGAAATACTCGCCGTCGCCGGCCGAGGCGCCGAGGGGGGCCACCCCCAGCACGTCGGTGATGAACTGGAAACGCTCACCGTTCCAGGTGAAGATCATCGGGCAGGAGCCCGAGAGGCGCGGCGCCTCCTTGACGGCGGCGATCTGGCCGGCCGGCCGCCGGGTCTCGTTCTGGATCAGCCCGTTGGGCCAGGTGATACGGACGGTCTCCGCCTCCGTCCGGCCGCCCAGGCCGAAGACCAGCGGCACCCCCTTGTAGAGCTTCTTCTGGTAGATCCGTCCGGCCTTGACCTCGACCTCGGAACCCGGCGCGAGCCTGACGTTCTTCACCCCCTCGAGCGACACGGCGAGCCAGCGGTTGTCCGTGGGGGTGACGTTGCGGAAGAGCCGGAGCCTGCCGTCCTTCCCCACCGCCGCGAGGTCCAGCCGGCCGTCGCCGTCGAAGTCGGCTTCCGCCAGCGCCGCCGCGGGGGTGGGCGCCGCGGTAAGCGATGCGGCGCCGCGGTTGTCGAGGTCGGCGAGGACAAAGGGGGGCGGCAGGCCGGCCTTCTCCGCCTTCCACCCCCTGGCCCGCTGGTTGATCAGCAGGGCGTCCCCGGCCGCGAGGTCGGTCCAGCCGTCGCCGTCGGCGTCGAAGGCGGCGAGCGGGGCCGCTCCCGCCGGCAGCTCCGCGACCGGCAGGGCCTCGTAGGTGCCGCCCAAACGGTCGCGATAGATGACGCCGGAGCGATCGGCATAGGAGACGGCGAGGTCGAGCCCCTGGGTGTCGGAGTAGACGTGCAGCAGCGCGGCGTCCAGGGCCTTGCCGGGGACGAACGGGAAGCGCGCCGTCTCGTCGTGAAAGCTCCCCGCCCCCTGATTGCGGACCAGGGCGGCCGCGTCGCCGAGCAGGACCAGGTCGAGGTCGTAGTCGTGATCGAAGTCGAGCCAGACGGCCTTGCGGAAGCTCCCGGCGGGGAGCTGGACGGCGGCCTTCTCGAAGCGCCCGCCGCCGGCGTTGTGATAGAGCGACGCGGCGCCGCCGGCCACTACGCAGAGGTCGGCGCGGCCGTCGTTGTCGAAGTCCCCCGGAGCGACCGCGGTCACCCCCTTGAGCTCCTCCAGCCCACTCGCGGCGGAGCGGACGGTGCCGCCCAGAAACAGCGATATGCCGGCGGCCGAGGCGGCCAGGAGGTCGGGCTTGCCGTCGCCGTCGGCGTCGAGCGCGGTCAGGGAGGCGGTGGCGGGATCGACCCCGGAAGCCAGCTCGCGCGGCGCCCACTTGGCGGGCACGGCGGGGGCCGGGCCGCCGCCCGGCTCGGGCTCGTCGTAGATCTCGGAGTACCAGCTCCACTCCAGGTCCTCGGGCACGGCCGCCCCCTCCTGGCGCTTCTTGATCTCCTGGAAGGTCTTCAGCTCGCGCGCCGCCTCCGCCGCCCGGCCGGCCGCCTTGTAAGAGCTGTAGAGCTGGAAGTGGGGGCCGGCGAGCCCGGGGGCGATCCGCGCCGCCGCCTCGAACTGCTGGAGCGAGAGGTCCGGCCTGGCGGTGAGCTTGTAGAGCATCCCGAGGTTGAAGCGGGTGACCGGCTCGTCCGGCACCAGCTCGGCCATCCTGAGGAACTGGACGATGGCGCGCTCGTAGCCGGCATCGCGCTTGTAGGCGATGCCGAGATTGAACCAGGTGTGGGGGATCGCGGGGTCCTGCTTCTGCGCCTTCTCCAGCTCGGCGATCCCCGCGGCGGTCTTGCCGGCCTTGAGCAGGGCAAGCCCGTAGTTGACCCGCTCGCGGGCGGAGCCCGGCGCCAGGTCCAGAGCCGCCTTGAGCTCCGTCACCGCCTGGTACTGCGTCGAGGGGTTCTCGTAGAACGCCTTCCCCAGGTTGCGGTGCTGCCAGAGAAGGTCGGCGTTCGGAGGGGCCTCCGGCGGCGCCGCGGCGGCGAGCAGGAGCGCCAGGACCGCCAGCCTCACTTCACGACCCCTGAGCCCTCTCGGATCGTGGTGATCCGGTCGACGGGAACGGTCACCTTCTCGATCCTCCCGCTGGGCCAGCGGATCTCCAGGGCGTCGATCCTGGTGGCCGTCCCCAATCCGAAATGGAGGCGCGCGGTGCTCTGGCCGGCGTAGCCGTTGCCGCCGTTGAGCTCGCGGATCAGCACGGCGCCGCCCAGCCGCACGGTGGCGCGGGCGCCAACGGCGTCGCGGTTCGACTTCGTGCCGGTCAGCCTCAGCTCGATCCAGTGGCCGGCGGGCGCGGAGACGTTGCGGTAGAGCAGCGAGGCCTGGTTGGCGTTGGTCTGGTAGAGGTCGAGCCGGCCGTCGTCGTCGAGGTCGGCGACGCCGATGCCGCGGCCGTCGAGGTCGTTGTCCACCCCGGCGTCGGCGGCCATCTCCCGGAACGCCTGGGTGCCGAGGTTGCGGAACAGCTTCTTGCGCTGGTGGCCGCTCCAGCTCATCGTGCCGATGGCGGGCCAGTTGTTGATGTCGGTGAAGTCGATGTCCGGCGTGATGATCATCTCCAGCAGCACCGGGATGTAGTTCTCCGGGCCGGCGGAGCGCAGGCCGTCGACGACGAAGAGGTCCTCCCAGCCGTCGCCGTCGAAGTCGCCGAACTTGGCGCCCCAGCCCCAGAGGGTGTTGCACGTCCCGGTTTCCTTGGAGAGGTCGGTGAACGTGCCGTCGCCGTTGTTGTGCCAGAGCATGTTGCACTCTTTCATGTACTCATCGGTGATGTTGGTGACGTAGACGTCGAGCCAGCCGTCGCGGTCGTAGTCCGCGATCTCGGCGTTCATCCCCTTCTTGGTGTCGAGCCCCCCCAGCGCCTCCCGGGTGGCGTCGCGGAAGGTGCCGTCGCGGTTGTTGAAGAAGAGGCGGTCGGTGCCGTAGTCGTCCGCGAGGTAGAGGTCCTGCCAACCGTCGTTGTTGAGGTCGCCGTGGCCGAGGTCGAGGGTCCAGCCGGTGTGATGGGAGAGCCCGGCCTTCTCCGTCACCTCGACGAAGCGGACCGCGCTCGAGCCCGGCGCGGTGACGTTGCGCCAGAGCGAGACGCCGCCGCCGTTGGCGGCGTTGTCGAGGTCGTTGGGGAGCACGCGCGGCGTCGGCAGCGCGATCAGGTCGATCGGCGGGAAGTAGTGGCCGAGCAGCAGGTCGAGGCGGCCGTCGTTGTCGTAGTCGAAGGCGATCGCCGCGATGCTGTTGGCGAACTTGGTGAGCCCCGCCGCCTTCGAGACGTCCTGGAACTTGCCGTTCCCCAGGTTGCGGTAGAGGATCGGCGTGCCGAAACGGGCCACCAGGAGGTCGCGGCGGCCGTCGTTGTCGGCGTCGAGCCAGAGCGCGTCGGCGACGATCGATTTCGGATCGTTGCCGCCGGCCACCCCGGCCTCCTTCGCCACGTCGGTGAACGTCAGCTTGCCGGTGGGGCGAAATTCGTTGCGCAGCAGGTGGCAGGGGCGGCCGGCGCCGGAGTCGGTGACGAACAGGTCGTCGTCGCCGTCGCCGTCGAAGTCCCCCACCGCCACGGCGGCGCCGCCGGAGGTGAACATGCCGAGCACGTCCGCCTTCTTCCCCTGGAAGACCCGCGTGTGATGAGTCAGCCGGGCGCCGGCCCGCTCGGAGATCTCCTCGAAGCGGATGGGGGGACTGGGCTTCGGGGCCTGGGCGTGCAAAGAGCAGGCGGCAAACAGCAGGAGGACGCAGGAGATGTAGGGCCGCCGCACTCTCCGCCCGGGATTGAAATCCCGGGCTACCGACGAGCGCCCCTTGCCGGGGCTCAGGACGGATCGGGGGAGTCCCGGAGGGGACGACCGTGGGTAGCCCGGGATTTCAATCCCGGGCGGGAAGGCGCGAGGTCGAGCCGCCATCTCACTCCTCATACAGCGGCGCCAGGTTGGTGTCCACCCGCTTGTTGGGATCGAGCTGGTCGTAGAGGTACTTCTCGAGCTCCTCGCCGTCGCGGGCGAGGCGGGCCTGGAGTTGCGGATCGCCCGGGAAGAGCTGCTGCCCCTCGCCCCAGGTCGCCTTGGCTTTCTCGGACTGACCGGTCTTCCAGTAGCCGTCCCCCAAGGCGACCCAGGAGCGGACGTAGACCTTTATCTTCCTGGGCTCGGCCCTGGCGATCGCCACCGCCTGCTCGAGGTCGGCGACGCCCAGCGGCGCGCGGCCGAAGACCTTGGGCCAGTAGAGATAGCTGTTACCGCGGGTATAGAGGGCGATCCAGCTCTTCCGGCGCTCGATCGACTTCGAGAAGTTGGTGAGGGCCTTGTTGGCGAGGATCATCTGGGTGATCGAGCCGGCGGCCGGGATCTTGTCCACATAGGCATAGCCGAAGTTGAGCCAGGCGAAGGCGGCGTCCGGATGCGCGGCCGTGAGCTTCTCGTAGAAGCCGACGGCGCGGTCGTACTCCTGGGTGCGGATGACCGCCTTGCGGTACTCGTTCGAGGCCGGCAGGCTGTCGGGCTCGGCGTTGAGCGCGGCCTCGAACAGCGGCAGGGCGGCGGCGTCCTGGTGCGCCGCGACCGCCTTGATCGCGTCGTCGAAGGCGGCGGCGTGGAGGGCCGGCGCGGCGCAGGCCGCCAGCAGCAGGAGCGTACGGAAACGTCTCATTTCTTCCTGACCTCAGGCGTGAAGGGCTGCGGGTCCGGCCCGGCCTCGACGAGCCGGTAAAGGCGGTCGGCCGGGAGATGGGTGAAGGTCTGCCGCGCCCCCGAGGGCCAGCGCACCTCCAGGCGGTCGATCACGGCGGCGCTGGCGAGGCCGAAGTGGACGCGGCGGCTGCTCTGGCCGGCGAAGCCGTTGCCGCCGTCCACGAAATGGAGCTGGGTGTGGCCGCCCGCGGTGACCCGGAGTTGCGCGCCCACGGCGTCGCGGTTGGACTTGCGCCCCTCGAGCAGGAAAGCGGCCCAGTGGGGGCCGGCGGGGCGCACGTTCCGATAGAGATACGGCGCGGCGTTGGCGTTGGCCACGAAGAGGTCGAGCCGGCCGTCGTTGTCGAGGTCGGCGACGGCGATGCCGCGGCCGTCACGGGTGGAGTCGAGGCCGTGGCGCGCCGCCTCCTCGCGGAAGGTCCCCGCCTCGTTGTGGAACAGCCGCTTCTTCTCGTAGCCGGAGAGGCTCTTGCCGCCCATCGGCGGCCAGTTGCGGGCGTCGGCGAAGTCGACGGCGGGAGTGCGCGTGATCATCGCGAAAATGTCGGGCACGTAGCTCTCCGGGCCGGCCGAGACCCAGCCGTTGACGACGTAGAGGTCGAGCCAGCCGTCGTCATCGTAGTCGAAGAACTTGGCGCCCCACCCCCAGCCGGTGTCGTGGGTGCCGGTCTCGCGCGCCACGTCGGAGAAGCTCAGCGTCCCCTTGTCGTCGACGCCGTTGTTGCGCCAGAGGAAGTTCCCCTCGCGCATGTAGTCGGTGGTGATGTTGGTGACATAGAGGTCGAGCCAGCCGTCGTTGTCGTAGTCCCCCCAGTCGGCATTCATCCCCTTCTTGGTGTCGATGCCGACCGTCTCGCGGGTGGCGTCGCGGAACGTGCCGTCGCCGTTGTTGAGGAGGAAGCGGTCGGTGCCGAAGTCGCAGGCGACGTAGAGGTCGTCGTCGCCGTCGTTGTCGGCGTCGGCATGGCCGAGATCGAGGGTCCAGCCGGCGAGGTCGATGCCGGCCTCGCGGGTGACGTCCTTGAATTGGCCGCCCCCTTCGTTGCGCCAGAGAGTGAGGCCGCCGCCGTTGTTGGCGGTCTCGAAGCTCTCGGGGAAGAAACGGGGGGTCTTCGGCTTGAAGATGTCGATCGGCTGGAAGTAGCTGCCCACGAAGAGGTCGAGGTCGCCGTCGCGATCGTAGTCGAAGGCGACGGTGGTGATGGCGTTGGCGTAGCGGTCGAGACCGGCCCGGCGGGTGACGTCCTCGAAGCGGCCGCCCCCCTGGTTGTGGAACAGCCGGCTGTGACCGAAGCGCGCCACGAAGAGGTCGGGGCGGCCGTCGTTGTCGTAGTCGAGCCAGAGGGCGTCGGCGGTGGCGTCCGCGGCGTCGTTGCCGCCGGCGACGCCGGCCTTCCCGGCCACGTCGGTGAAGGTGAGGTCGCCGTTGTTCCGGTAGAGGTGGTTCTTCCCCGTCTCGGCGGAGTCGGTGACGAAGAGGTCCTCGAAGCCATCGCCGTCGAAGTCCGCCACCGCCACGGCGGCGCCGAGGGCCGTGTAGCCGGCCATGACTTCGGCGTAGGGGTTGTGGAAGGCGCGGTTCGAGTGCTTCGCAGCGACGCCGGCGCGGACGGTTATATCCTCAAAAAAGCGGCCTTCGAAACCGCGCTCGGGCGGCCCCGCGGCCGCGCCCGCGGCAATCAACGCGACGGCGAGGAGCCTCATCGGATCACTATCCTCGCGGCCGGTCGAGGAGGCGCCATGATTGCCGCCATAATGCCGTGACCGGAAAGGAGACGGGATGAGCAAAGACGGGCTTCGATACGCGGCGGCGGCGTGCCAGGTGGACTTCCCCAACCCGGCCGACCGGGCGGGGATCAAGCCGCACACGGACCGCATGATCGCGATGATCTCTCAGGCAGTGGAGGGGTACGCCCCCTTCCTGCCGGTGAAGCTGGTGGTCTTCCCCGAGTTCGCCCATGCGGCGCCAGTCTACTTCACCACCCGCGACCTGCTGGAGAAGCTGGCGGTGCCGATCCCCAACGAGCACACCGAGCGCTACGTGGAAAAGGCGAGGGAGTATGGGATCTACATTCAGACCGGGACCTTCCTGGAGCGGGACGACAAGTATCCCGGGGCGGTGTTCAACGCCACCTGCCTGGTGGGGCCGGAGGGGATCCTGACCAAATACCGCAAGGTGAACCCCTGGATCCCCTGGGAGGTGCACGCCAGCCCGCACGACCTGCCGGACTACGAGGAGGAGATGTTCCCGGTGGCGAAAACGCCGATCGGCAACCTCGGGGTGGCGATCTGCTACGACTGGCTCTTCCCGGAGACGCTGCGCCAGCTCACCGCCAACGGCGCCGAGGTGCTGATCCGCGTCTCGGCCTACATGGACCCCTGGGGCGCCACGCCGCCGATGGACTGGTGGACGGTGGTCAACCGCTGCCGGGCGATCGAGAACGTGGCCTACGTGGTGGCCTCGAACCAGGCGGCGAGCCTGTCGCACTACCCCCCCTTCTCCTGGCCCGGGGGGAGCATGATCGTCGACTTCGAGGGGCGCGTCCTGGCCCAGGCCGACCCCGGCCCCGGCGAGAAGATCGTGGTCGGCCCGGTGGATATCGCCGCCCTGCGCCACGAGCGCGCCGTGCGCCGCGGCCACCAGACGCTGGGCCACCTGCGCACGGAGTGCTACCCGATGTACCGCCAGAGCCTCTACCCGGGGGGCCGGGGGGCCGACCGGGAGAAGCTCAGCATCGAGGGGAACGACGAGGCGATCGCGGAGGTCAAGAAGCGGATGGAGTATGAGTAAGCCTCAAACCTCGGGAGCGAAGACCGCATGGAACCCGAGGTGCAGCGGCTGCTCCAGGGGGAGCACCGCCACGGGGCCTCTCTCCACATCGAAGGCGTCGAAGATCAGGAAGGCGCTCTCCCCTCTCTCCGCGTCGAAGCGCTGGCAGATCACCGCTCCCCCGCCGCCCGACGGGTCGGGCGCGAACGCCGGCTCGCCGCCCAGGTAGTGCCCCGGCGGCGCCTGCCAGACCTCGACACGATCGGGATGGGCCCACGAGGCGTGGACGAGCTCGTCGAAAGTCTTGCGGCCGGGAAGGGCGCGCTTCGAGATCCCCAGCATCCAGAAATCCTCGTAGGCGCGGCCGGCCAGGGCGGGATCGATGGCCGGGAAGTCCGGCGCCCGGTCGTAGGCGATCTCGCGGCGCTCCAGCAGGGTCCCCCCCGCCGGCAGGTCGACGACCAGGCGGACGGGGCGCCCCGGGGCGACGTCCGCGAAGAGGTCGGGAACGCCGTACTGGTCGTAGACCGGGCGGTCGAGCTCGAGGACGTCGACCACCAGGCGCTCGCCGTCCTCGAACGCATTGATGCCGTGCAGGACGTAGCGGCTGCCGAGCGGCAGCGAGGCGACCGGCTCGCCGTCCTCCCGGCGGGCGATCACCAGCCGGCTCCCCCGCTCCGGCTCCCAGCGCAGCGCGTCGAGGAGGGTGCCGCCGCCGGCGAGGACCGTCATGTCGAGCACGTAGGGGCTGACGTAGAAGATCGCGTGACGCCCGCTGAGGCAGAAGTCGTGCAGCGAGCAGGGGACGTCGAGCGGCAGGCGGCGGCGGTAGGCCAGCTTCCCCTCGGGGTCGAAGCGGTAGAGGTTGACGCAGGGCTGGGTGGCCGAGAACGAGACGCCGAAGTTGAACAGCTCCCCGGTCTCGGGATCGATCTTCGGATGGGCCGCGAACGGGCTGAGCGCGTTGAGGCTGCCGCCGAAGGTGAACGGCGCGCGGGTCTCCAGCGTCACAGGGTCCAGCTCGCAGGGGATCCCCTGCTCGCCGAAGGCGAGAAGCCTCTCGCCGTAGGGGTAGATGCTGACGTTGAGCGGCGACTCCAGGGCGATGCCGCGCACCAGGCGGTCGCCCGGGAACGCGGTGCCGAAGGAGCGGTAGAGCGCCCGCCCGGCCGCTTCCTCGTCCGCCAGCTTGGCGCCGCGGGCGAAGCGGGCGGTGAGGCGTGGGCCGCCGGCGCCGAAGCGGAGGGCGCAGACCATGCCGTCGCCGTCCAGCCAGTGGCGGTAGCGGACGTCCCCGCGCTCGAAGCGCGCGGGGCCGTTCAGGAAGTAGGTGCCGCGGAGGAAGGCGGGGAGCTCCCCCTCCACCCGCAGCGGCACCGCCGTCCGCTCCTCGGGGACGAAGGAGAAGGCCCGTTCGAGGCCCGGAGCATGATCCTCCATCACCGTCCCACCGCCTGGGCCGGCACCTCCACCGGCGCCAGCCGCTCGGTGCGGAAGCGGGCCATGCAGGGGACGTCGAACCGCCAGGCATAGACCTCGGAGGCCTCGCGGCAGGCGGCTTCCAGGCGCTCGGCCATGACCGCGGGATCGAACTGGAGGTCGTCGACGTCGATGCCGCGGATGTAAGCGGCGTTGGTGACGGCCCGGGGGTCGTCCAGCACCGCGGCGGTGATGTGGGCCATCGTCCACCGGGCCAGGTCGCGGAGGTTGTCGAGTTGCTCGTCGAGCACCTGCTTGGCCTCGTCGAGGCCGACTCCGACCTTGTAGAAGGTCAGCTCGGCGGCGGCGAGCGCTCCCACCTCGGTGAAGTCGAAGAAGACCGGCTCCGGCGCCGCGAGGACCACGTTCTCCTTCTTCCACCGGTAGTAGGCGGCCAGCACCCGGTGCATCCCCTGGTTGATCGTTCCCAACTGGCCGAAGCGGCGGAGGAAGGCGGGCAGGAACTTCTGCTCGGTGAGCAGGTCGTTGATAAACGGGAAGACGTAGTAGGCGAAGTAGACGGTGAGCTCCCAGGCGTAGCGCAGGGAGAAGCACTCCTGGTCCCCGAGGGTGCAGTAGCTGACGGCGAAGCTGGGGACGTAGGCCTCGTAGATCGCCCGCGCCAGCGGCTCGTAGAAGCGGATCTTGGTCTCCAGCTCGCGCTGGTCGCGGGTCAGGATGGCATCGGCGATCAGCGTGTTGTAGGTCGCGATCAGGTCGCCGCCCGGGCTGTAGAGGGGATCGGTGAAGCGGCACGCCTCGCCGACCAGGGCCCAGCGGGCGGGGGAGATCGTCTGCCCGTTGTCGAGCGCGAAGCTGGTCAGCCCCGAGTGGTGGAGGATCTTCCGCTGGGGCAGGTCGCGGGCGTAGAGCGGGTACTCGCGGCAGATCCACTCGACCAGCTTCTCGGGCGAGGAGACGTCTTTGAAGGCGACGTTGGCGGAGTCGAACACCAGTCCCAGGCTGGTTTTGCCGTGCAGCGGGATCTCCCAGAACCAGTACCCCTCGCCACAGTAGTGGTTGGTGGCCAGGAAGGTGGGGAAATGCCCCAGGGCCGAGCGCTCCGGCCGCACGCGCATCGCCTTGCGGTCGAGGTTGGTGCACTTCTCGGAGTCCAGCCGCCCCTCCACCCAGAGGAACGAGGTGCCGTGCTTGATCGGGCTCGGGCGGTCGAGCTTCTCGCGGCGGACCAGGAAGCGGCCGCGGCCGGAGGCGTCCACCACCCAGCCGGCGCGCCCCTCGATCGTCCGGCCGCCGGCCGCGAAACGGAACGTATGCGCGCCGCCGGTCTCGCTCAAGCTCACCTGCAGATCGGTCATCGGGTGGATCAGCTCGAAGCCTGGGCTCTCGCGGTTCTTCTCCAGCACCGCGGCCTCGAACAGGTTGCGGTCGATCTGGTAGGTGGCGATGTTGGAGATCTTGCGGATGTAGGACTGGCTGAGGTCCTCCCAGACCTCGCCGCCGCGCTGCGACTTCCAGTAGAAGCGGAGGTTGTACTTGAGGAAGTGCTCGGTCAGCAGGTGCTCCTCCATCTCGAGCACCCGCGAGTAGTAGTAGCCGCTCACCTGGACCGTGGCCTCCCCCACCTTCTGCTTCGGCGACGGGACCTCCGCCAGGCGGTCCAGCATCAGGATGCGGATCTCCGGATCCGACAGCAGCAGGTGGCGGGCCAGCGTCAGGCCAGCCAGGCCGGCACCGATGATCAGGACGTCGGTTTCACGAGGACCCATCTCTTCCATCTTCGCAATCTCCCCCTTCTCCCCCGGTCGCGAGGGACGGTTCCCCTCTATAGGCGCGAGTGCCCCCCTCCGCGTTTCATCGTATGGCTCTCTTTCTTTCCGTCACTCGGCACTCGGCCTCGTCGAGCAGGTTCTCGCGGTGCGGCTGCGCGGCATAGGTATGGCGGCATCCCGACGCCGGCCAGAAGACCTCCACCCCGTCGACCGCCACGGCATCGGCGAGCCCGACGTGGGCCAGCAATGGCGCGCTGCCGAACCCGGTCCCCTGGCTGATCGTGGCGAAGCGGACGATCGGGCGTCCGGAGGCCGAGCGGGCCTTCACCTCGATCCGCGCCCCGACTCCATAGTAGTTCGTCCTGCGCCCCCGCAGGCGGATCTTGATCCACTCATTGCGCGCGCCGCTCTCGTTGACGAAGAGCTGGCTCACCCAGTTGTCAGCAGGCCACATGCCGCCGAGAGCCGAGAAGACATCCTGCCGGCCGTCGTCGTTGAAATCGAAGAAGACGACACCGTGCCCCTTCTGCACGTTGCCGAACCCCTCGAGCATCGAGACGTTGTCCATCCGGCCCGTGCACCGGCCGTCCTTCATCACCCCCATGTACATCAGGTTGGGCAGGATGAACCAGGGCTCGGGGTTGCCGGTGCCGAGATAGAAGTCGTAGCAGCCGTCATTGTCGAGGTCGCCGAAGCCGGCTCCCATGGTGCCCATCGGCATGTCGCTGGAGAAAAATTCGTCGTGGGCGGCGAAGCGGCCGTCCGTTCCCTGAAGCAGGATGGTGCTGTGATCGGTGGCGAAATCCTTCAGGTGCTTGCCGAAGACGGCCTGGGTGACGGAGGTGCGGGCATCGCCGAAGCCGGCCTGGAAGAGGTCCAGCCGGCCGTCGTGATCGACGTCTACGAAGGCGGCGGTGAACCCAGGTTCGGTGCGCGTGAAGGCGTCCGAGGGGACGAACCGGCGCCCCCCCTCGTTATGCAGCAGGACGCTGGTGCCGCGCATCGGGCTGCAGAGGAAGAGGTCGGCGAAGCCGTCGCCGTCGTAGTCGCCGAAGGTGCTGCCGATAAAGTATTTGTCGTGCAGCAGGCCGTAGAGCCCGAGGTCGGCGTTGGCGTCGTGAAAACGGCCGCCGCCGTCGTTGACGAACAGGGCCGAGTCCATCCGGGGCTTGGCCATGATCCCCTTCAGCATCGGCATCCGGAACGCCCAGTTCGAGACGAAGAGATCGAGGTCGCCGTCGTTGTCGACATCGGCCCAGGTCATCACCCAACTCGCGGCAAGGCCCCCCTCCGGCAGGCCCGCCAGCAGCCCCGAGGTGGCGGTGACGTCCTCGAAGGTGTTGCCCCGGTTGTGCAGCAGGACGAAATGACTGAAGGGCAGGGCCACCAGCAGATCGATCCAGCCGTCGTTGTCGTAGTCGGCCTGGCTGATCGTGAACGGCTGCATCAGGCCGGCCAGCCCCGAGGCGGCGGTTACGTCGGTGAAGCGGCCGCCGTCGTTACGGTAGTGGTGCACGGTGAAGTCTTTTCCGGTCGTCACGATGTCGAGGTCCCCATCACGGTCGAAATCCTCGACCGCCAGCCCCCTCCCGGCCCCGAAGTTCTCGATCCCCAACTCGCGCGCCCGGTCGGTGAAGTGGAGCCAGGGGTACTTCGCACGCATCGTCTTGGCGCGCTCGCCGTAGAAAGCGTCGATGAAGGGGGTGGCGATGCGATAGCGCTCGGGAACGCCGGCCGGGAATTCGTCGACGGTCATCAGCGAGAAGTTGAGCAGCCAGCGATAGAGGTCGTCGTCCGGCGCGTAGCGGTCGAGCAGGCGCGTCCAGACCTGGGCGGCGCGGCGCGAGAGGCCCTGCCTCTGGTGATAGCGAGTCAACGGCAGGGTGCAGAACAGGCCGTGCTCGTGGGCGGCGTGGCCGGTAAGGCCCGTGGGCCCATCCGGCGCCCGCAGACCCGCCAGGCAGTTCTCGGCCTCGGCCTGCCGCATCAGGGCCATGCCCAGCCAGAAGAGCCGCTCCTCGGACTCTCCTTGCCGCTTCACCGCACGGTCGAAGAAAGGGACGGCCTGGTCGAACCGGCCCCGGTGAAAAGCGAGCTGGCCGCGCTGCAGGTCGTCCAGCTCCGCCTCCCGCACGGCGTCGAAGGTCCACATGCCGCTCCCGGGGTTGTAGGAAAGCTGCTGCATGTGCTCCAGCCAGTAGGAAATGCAGCGCCCGAGGTTGCGGTTCTCCGTCATCGTCCCATAGCGCATCTGCTTGAGCATGCCGCTCGTCATGCCGGGATAGCCCAGCCGGAAGCTGGCGCAGGCCACCAGGACGAGGGCGAACAGCAGGAGCGCCGCGCGACGCCGGAGTCGACCTCTCATCGCTCAGGGGAGGGCGCTCTGGAGACGGTCCAGGAGCCGCCCGCCGGCGCCGGTCCCCCGGTCCGCGTTTCATCGTCGGGCATGGCAGCTCACCGGTCTCCTTCCCCACCCTCGAAGATCGAGCCGAGGAAGATCGATTTCCGCCGCGCCAGCATGCCGTCGATCGCCGCCTGCATGCGCCCCCGCACCTCGCGGCTGATCTCGCGCACCACCGCCGGATCGTCCGCCGCCTCGGGGCCGTACGCCTCCTGCACCGGCACCGGCTCCAGGAACCGGGTGTGCCACTTCGAGGGGAGCGGCAGGCCGGGGAACGGAAAGTTGGGGGCCAGCGGCAGGTAGAGCCACTCGGTGGCGCGCTTGACCCACTTCCAGTCGAGCCGCCCCCAGATCGGATAGATCTCGGCGCTCCCCACGGTGACGAAAGGCACCAGGGGGGCGCGGTTGCGCAGCGCCATCTTGACGTATTCGTCGCGGCCGAATTTGCCCAGCTTGTAGGCGTCGCGGTAGGGGGTGAAGGCGCCGTGAATCCCCTCCGGGAACATGCCCAGCAGCCCCTCCCGCTCCAGCACCCAGTCGGCGTTCTCCTGGCAAGCCGGGATGCCGCCGAGCTTGGTCATGTAGTTGGCCAGGAACGGCGGCTTGACCAGGCAGGGGTGGATCAGGAAGCGCGGGATGCGCCCGGTGGCGCGGTGGACACCCACCAGCGCCATCACGCCATCCCAGGGCATGAATCCCCGGTGGACCCCGGTGAGCACCGCCCTCCCCTGCCGCGGCACGTTCTCCAGCCCCTGGTACTCGACGCGCCAGTAGACGTCGTGGAGGAAACGGAAGAGGGTGCGCTCGTAGGCGGCGATGTAGCCGGTGTCGAGCCCGAAGTCGTCGAGCTCGGCACCCTCCCCGGCGTTCCCCCGGCTTCCATAACCGGCCAGCACGGCCTCGGCGCTGCTCTTGCGGGGCACGAAGCCCAGCTCGCGCTCGATCCGGCGGCCGGAGACCGTCGCGTTGTGGCGCAGGTAGGGGCCGAGCCCGGGCCCGCCGCCGGTCCAGTTCAAGGGGAGGCGCCGCGCGCCGGCCAGGCGCAGGGCGCCGCGCGCGGAGACCGCCCCGCGCGGCGCCACGTGGTAGACGCCGGGCCTGCCCGCCCCCCGCTCGACGGTGAGGGCCACCGCCTCGGCGAGGTCCTCGGGGGCGAGGAACTGCAAGGCCGGATCGTACCCTGGGGGGACCACGGCGGACCCGCCGGCGAGGAGATCGGAGAACAGCCCGCCGCCGTCCCGGGCCGCCACGGCGGCGGCGCGCAGGACGATCGCCTCAAGGGTCTTCGGGAGCCGCTCCTCGAGGGCGCGCCAGGCCCCGGCGATCGGGCTGGTCCCCTGCGAGCGATAGGACTCGTCGACGTAGCCGAGGTTGTGGTGGTGGGGCGCGTGGACCGCGGCGCTCGAGATCAGCACCAGCCGCGGGACGCCGGCGGCGGCGCGGAAGAATGCCGCGGCCTCCTCCAGGTCGGGCCGGCCGCCGCGCGCGCCGGGGCGGTAGACCGCCACGTCCACGCCCGCCGGGGGTTCCGCCACCGCGTGGGAGACCGCACACCCGCCCAGCCGCCCGGCGACCGCCGCGGTGACGCTGTCGTCGGGTCCGGTCAGCCAGGCTCTCACGGCGTCATCCGTCCTTTCTCGAGGTCAGCACGGGTTCCCGCGCGGGATCGGGACGGCGGCTGGCGCTCCCCGCAAAACCTGCCGCGCCACCTGCTGCGCCGAGACGATCACCGGCGTGATCCCGCCGCCCGGCCGCGTCCAGTGGCCGACGCAGTAGAGGCCGGGGACCGTGGTCTCCAGGGCCGGGCGCCCCTCCCCCAACTGGCCGGGGGACATCTCCCAGCCTAGCATCGCCCCGCGCTGATTCCAGGTAAACCGCTGGGAGGTCTGTGCCGAGGCGCTGCCGCGCACCGCGATGCGCGCGCCGATCCCCGGGATCACCCGCTCCAGGTGGCCGAAGATAAAGTCCTCGATCCCCCGCTTGTGGGCCGGCCAGTCGGCGACGGCGTCGTAGTCCATCTCCAGCACCTTCTGGACGATCAGCACGTGCTCCCCCTCCGGGGCCATCGCCGGCTCGTAGAGGGTCGGAGCGAACAGCTTGAAGCGGAGGGCGTCGCGGCCCACCCGGTCCATCTCCCAGGAATCCCAGTAATACCCTTGAGCCTGCTCCAGCACCTCGCCCGGCACCCCCCGCAGGCCCAGGTGGGTCAGCCAGCAGGGGAAGCTGGGGCGCAGGCGGCGCAGCTCGTCGAGGGCGCCGGGCGGCAGGTGCCGCTCCCCCACCAGCTCCTCCAGGGTCTGCCGCAGGTCGGCGTTGGAGATCACGACGCCGGCCCGCACGGTGGAGCGCAGCCCGGCCATCGGGCCGCGCAGCGTCTCGATCTCGACGCCGCGGGCGGCGCCGTTCTCGATCACGATCCGCCTCACCGGCGTGCTGGTGAGGATCTGCCCGCCCCAGGCCTCGAGGCAGCGGGCCAGGTCGTCCGCGAACGCCTGCGATCCCCCCACCGGGTAATAGTTGCCCAGGAAGTAGGAGAGGCGCAGCATGGAATCGAAGACGAAGGAGGTGCGGCCCGGGGGGGAGCCCCAGTGCGGACAGTCGGCGGTCAGCAGGAGCTTGAGCCTGGGATCGTGGAACCAGCGGTCCAGCGCCTCCCTCACCGTCAGGTCCAGGTAGGGGGCGAGGCGCGGCACTTGCCCGGCCGGCCGGCCGCGGAAGTAGTGGAGCAGGCCGAGCAGATAGACCTCGCGCACGGCCGCGAAGAAGCTGTCGAGGGCGCCGGCCTCCTCGGGGAACTCCCCCTTGAGCTTGGCGAGATAGGCGTCGAAGTCGGCGGGCACGGCGAAGCGCGTGCCGTCCGGGAAGTGGAAGGTGTCGACCGGATCCATCTTGACCCAGCCGGTGGTGACGCCGAGCTCGCCCAGCAGCCGGCCGGTCAGGGTCTCGGGGTTGCCCAGCAGCGGGTAGAAGTGGGTGGCGGCGTCGAAGGTGTAGCCGCCGCGGCGGAAGGTGCTGCAATAGCCGCCGACCATGTAGTGCTGCTCGGCGAGCAGGACCTTGAGCCCCTCGCGCGCCAGCAGGTTGGCCAGGATCAGGCCGCCGACGCCGGAGCCGATCACCACGGCGTCGTAAAACGGTTCGGGAGGCTGTCTCAGGCCGCGGAACAGGCGCTTCAAGAAGTCCCGTCCTCCGGAGCTGGACGGTTCCTGCCGTAGGTCTCGTGGGCGGCCACGAACTCGCCGCTGGCGATCGCCGCTCCCATCGACAGCTCCCCCGCCAGCAGGGTCGCGGCGGCGATCTCGGCCAGCTTCGGCGCGCCGCCCGCCCCCGCGCAGCCGAGCATCTCCAGGCACTCGCGGGCGGTGCCCAGCCCGGTGCCGCCGCCGACGGTGGCGACGGTCAGCGCCGGCAGGGTGACGCTGGCGTAGAGGTCCCCCTCGGCGGTGCGCTCGAAGGCGGTGATCCCCACCGCGGAGTTGACGACGTTGGCCACGTCCTGGCCGCAGGCGATGAAGAGCGCCGTCAGGCCGTTGGCGAAATGGCCGTTGTAGCCCAGCGCCCCGGCCTGGAGGTGGCCACGCACCGTGTGCTGCCAGACGTCCACCATCCCCTCCGGCGTGGTGTGCAGATAGGCGCGCACCAGCCGGGCCGGGATGCGGGCGCCGGCGATCACCCGCTTCCCCTTGCCGCCGGCGAGCAGCGAGCCGCTCGCCCGCTTCTCCGACTCGGCGCCGCTGAACACGTAGTACTCGCCCGCCCGGCCGCCCTCCACCAGCCAGCGGCAGGCGCGGTCCGTGGCCTTGACGATCATGTTCATGCCGTGCGCGTCGGCGGTCGAGTAGACGAAGTGGACCACCACCTCGCGCCCCAGCGGCTGGGGCTCCACCCGCAGCAGCCGGCCGTGGCGGGTGGTCGACTCGGCCTCGGCCCTCAGCCCCTCGAACCAGCCCGGCAGCCCGCGGGCGAAGTCCGCCGCCGCGGCCACGTCGTCGAACTTGAAGACCGGCGAGACCCGGTTCTCGTCGGCCAGCAGCCGCGCCTCCGCCCCCCCGGCACGGGTGAGGGTCGCCATCCCCCGCTCGTAGGAGCGCACCAGGGCCCCCTCGGTGGTGGCCAGCGGGACGTAGAACACACCGCGCGCGTGCTCCCCCGCGACGCGCAGCGGGCCGGCGACGCCCAGCGGCACCTGTACGGCGCCGATCGGGTTCTCGATATTGCCGCGCATCTCCTCGCCGGCGATCGAGCAGGCGCCGACGTGCCGGAATCGCGCGCCGGTGCGCTCCTCCACCCAACGCCGCCTCGCCTCGACGGCCTCGGCGGCGTAGCCCTGCTCTTCCAGGCGGGGGACCAGCTCGGGCCTGCCCTCCGGCGCCCCTGACCTCATGCCGGAGCTCCCAGCACCACGGCGCAGGCGTGGCCGTCGGCGCTGAGCGCGGTCAGCAGGACATTCCGGACGCCGTCGACGCGGCGCGTCCCGGCGGCGGCGCCGGTTAGCGCGAACCCCTCCTCGCCGCGCTCGAAGCCCGGGATTCCCGGCAGGACACCGTCGCCAAAGATGCCGAGCGCGGCGACGGCCTGAAAGCCGCCGGAGGCGCCGAGCGCCTCGCCGAGCATCGACTTGATGGCGGTGACCGGCCGGCCCTTCCCCCCGGTCTCCAGGGCCGCGCCGAGGCCGGCGGCCTCGGCGCGGTCCACCGCCACGCTGCCGCTGGCGGAGACGCTCACCACGCTGACGTCGCCGGGCAAGACCTCCGCGTCTTCCAGCGCGATCCAGACGGCCGCCTTCACCGCCTCGGCGGCCCCGGCCTCGGTCGCCGTGGGATCGAAGGCGGAGCCGTGGCCCAGCACCTCCGCGAACACCCGCGCGCCCCGCGCCGCCGCCGACGCCGCGTCCTCGAGCAGGAGAAGGGCCGCGCCCTCGGCCAGGGCGAAGCCGCTCCGGCGGGCGTCCAGCGGCAGGGGGGCCGAATCGCAGAGCCGGCCGGCACGGAGATGGCCGAGGAAGGACTCGAAGCAGAGCTCCTCGGCGCCACCGGCGAGGAGCGCGTCGGCGCGCCCGCCGCGGATCTGGCTGGTGCCGCTGGCGATGGCGAGCAGCCCCGAGGCCTCCCCCGCCGAGATGGTCGAGTTGATCCCGCGCAGGCCGTGCCAGATGGCGGTCTGGCCGGCGGCGGCGTTGATCACGCTGTTGGCGAAGTCGAGCGGGCTGACGTGCGAGGGGCCGAGCTGGAGCCCGCGGCGGTCGAACTCGGCGATCGTCTTGACGCTGCAAAAGACGGTGCCGAGCATCAGGCCCACCTCGCGCTCGGCCCGTAGCTCGGGGGTCCAGCCGCTCTCGTCGAGGGCGCGCTGCGCCGCCGCCAGCAGCAGCCGCGAGGTACGGTCGATGGGGCGCAGGTTGCGCTCGCCCAGATAATCGCGCGGCTCGAACGGGCGGATCTCGCCGGCCCGGCGGGGGCCGGATCCGTTGATGGACAGCCCGTCGAGCGGGAAGAGCTCGATCTCCTTGAGCCCGCTCCTCCCCGCGCAGAGGGCGGCGTGGAGCCCGGCGGGCGAATCCGCCAGCGGCGAGAGGACCCCGGCTCCGGTGACGACGACGGAACGGCGCACGGTCAGAGCCCCACCTTGCGCAGGATCACCGAGGCGTTGTTGCCGCCGAAGGCGTAGGCGTTGTTCATCGCCATCAGCACCCGCAGCTCCCGTGCCACGTTGGGGACGAAGTCGAGGCCGTCCTCGGGATCGTCCATGTTCATGGTCGGGGGGATGCGGTCCTCGGCGACCGCCAGGGCGCAGACCGCGGCCTCGATGGCCGAGGCGGCGCCCATGGTGTGGCCGATCATCGACTTGATCGAGCTCATCGGGATGCGCGGGGCCGCCTCGCCGAAGACCCGCTTGACGGCCAGGATCTCCAGCCGGTCGTTGGTCGGGGTGCCCGTGCCGTGGGCGCTGACATAGCTCACCTCGGAAGGCGCGGCGCCGACGTCGGCGAGCGCCCGCTCCATGGCGCGGGCGGCGCCGTCCGCCTCCGGGTGGGCGGCGGTCATGTGATGGGCGTCGCAGGAGAGCCCGTAGCCGGCGAGCTCGGCGTAGATCCGCGCGCCGCGATCGAGCGCCCGTTCGAGCGGCTCGAGCACCAGCACCGCCGCCCCCTCGCCCGGGATCATCCCCTTGCGGTTGCGGTCGAACGGCTGGCAGCGCTCCGGGGCGATGGCGCCGAGGCGGGAGAAGCCGGTGTAGGTGATCCGCGAGAAGGCGTCGGCGCCGCCGGCGAGCATCAGGTCGGCGCGGCCGGCGCGCAGCGTGTCGAGCGCGTGGGCGAGGGCATAATTGCCGGCCGCGCAGGCGGTCGGGATCATCGTGTTGACCCCCGCGAAGCCCAGCTCGCGGGCGACGTGGACGGCGATCATGTGGCAGGGGTAGAGCGAGAGGAACTCGGGCCCTACCCGGTCCACCTCCCCCGCCTGGATGCGGTCGTCGAGCTTCTCCACCTCCCGCGGCTCGCCGGAGGTGGTGCCCATCGCCACGCCGGCCCGCCTGGGAGCCACGGCGCCCGGGTCGATGCCGGCATCCTCCAGGGCGAGCCGGGCGGCGGCGATGGCGAGCTGCGAGGCGCGTCCGAGCCGGGTGGGATCGAGCCGCCGGACGTACGGCGCGGGCTCGAAGCCGCGCACCTCGGCCCCCAGGTGCACGTTGAACAGACGGGTATCGAAGGACTCGACCGGAGCAAACCCCGACCGGCCGGCGAGCAGGCCGTTCCACACATCCTCCCGCCCGATGCCGATCGGGGTGACCAGGCCGAGGCCGGTCACCGCGATCCGTGGCTCCATGGCTAGATCGCCTGATGCTGCGCCTGGGGCTGGGTCTCGGCGAGGCGGCTCTGGACGAGGGCCACCATGTCGGGGATGCTGTCGATCTCCTTGTAATTCTCGTCCGGGAGCTCCAGCTTGAACGCGAGGTCGACGTCGACGCCGATCTCCAGCAGGGACAGCGAGTCGAGCTTGAGCTCGTCCCGCAACTTCGCCTCATCCCCGATCCGGGCCGCGTCCAGCCCAGCGACGTTGGCGATGATCTGCTTGACCCGGGCCCGAATCTCCGTGGCGTCCTGATTCATCTCTCTCCCCCTTTTCTAGTCATTACGACGATTCGAACGTTGATGCCAGCGGATTTCTCTCGCTGGTATCTATGTTAGGCCCAATCCGGAAAAATCCGTTACAGATTTTCACGGCGATATAGAAACTTTTCAATTTCCCGAGATCCCGTCGCCCCGAGAAACGTCAAACCGACCCGCCAGGGGTCAGATCCGGCGAAAAAATATCCGCGACAGTCCGGAAGCGATCGCGCCGGCCCCCCAGAGCAGGGCCGCCGTGGCGGCGCCCGCGCCCTCCACGAGGAGCCGGGCGAGCCAGGCGAGAGAGGCGGCGCCGGTCCAGACCAGAAGCCAGACCGGCAGGAGCGGCAGCACGAGAAGAGGGGGCGGCGCGAACGGCAGGCTGCGCGCCAGTCCGCGCCAGAACCGCAGCCCGCTGGACGAAGTCGCGAGCCCCGCGCGCTCGATTGCCGCCGCCTCGACCGGCACCGTCCCGCCCGGCTCCATACGGGCGCAGGCGCAGGCCGCCTCGAAGCGGCTCCAGTGGCGCCCCGCGAGCTGGAAAGCGTCTTCCTCCATCGGGTGGCCGTGATAGCGGAAACGATTGGCCGCGCCATGGGCGAAATAGAGCAACAGGAAAGGGCGAAGGGGGCCGAGGCCCCAGCCGCATTCCTGGGCCTGAAGAGCATGATAAGCCTCATGGACCAGCGTGCCGATCCCTTCGGCGCTCTCGAGGTCCCAGGACCGAGGCTCGACGTAGATGCAGGTCCGGCGGCGCGCGAAGAGCGCCGGGATGGTGATCGCCTGTCCGCCGAGGCGGCCGATCAGGTGCGGAATGCCCTGATAAAAAGAGACGGCGCCGAGATCGAGGGCCGGATAGACGGCCCGGAGCAGCCGCGCCACCTCCTCCGGCAACTCGATCCGCGGCGGGAAAAACCAGCGCCAGAGGCGGCGCGCGCGCTCCTGAAGGCGGTCGCCGAGCTCGCTCACTTCTTCGGCGCGGCGTAGCTGATCCGGTAGATCGCCCCCGCCTTGTCGTCGGAGACCAGCAGCGCCCCGTCCGGCATCACCTGCACGTCCGCCGGCCGGCCCCAGGCCTCGCCTCCCTGCAGCCACCCCTCGGCGAACGGCTCGTAGGAGACCGCCTTGTCCCCTTGCAGGCGCACCAGCGTCACCCGGTAGCCGATCGGCGTCGAGCGGTTCCAGGAGCCGTGCTCGGCGATGAAGATCTGGTTGCGATAGGGCTCCGGGAACATCGTGCCGGTGTAGAAGCGCATGCCGATCGCGGCGACGTGGGGCCCGAGCTCGCGGGCCGGCGGCGTGAACTCCGAGCAGGCGTGCTTCCTGCCGAGCTCGGGGTCGGAGATCCGTCCGGCGTGACAATAGGGGAAGCCGAAGTTCATCCCCGCCTTCGACGCGTGGTTGAGCTCGTCGGGCGGGACGTCGTCCCCCAGCATGTCGCGGCCGTTGTCGGTGAACCAGAGCTCGTGGGTCTTGGGGTGCCAGTCGAAGCCCACCGTATTGCGGATGCCGCGCTGGACGATCTCCGGCTGCCCCTGGGCGCCCAACCGGGTGATCGTGCCGTAGATCGGGTTGTCCCGCTCGCAGAGATTGCAGGGCATCCCCACGGGGACGTAGAGATTGCCGTCCGGACCGAAGCGGATGAACTTCCACCCGTGGGCCCCGTCGCGCGGCAAGGCGCTGGTGATCACCACCGGCTTCGGCGGGTTCGCCAATCGGTCGTCGATGCCGTCGAAGCGCAGCACGCGGGAGACCTCGCCGACATAGAGCGCGCCATCCTTCCAGGCCACCCCGTTGGGAGTCCGCAGATTCGAGGCGATCGTATGGACCTCCTCCGCCACGCCGTCGTGATTGCGGTCGATCACCGCATAGACGTTCGACCCCATCGTCCCTACATAGAGGATCCCCTTGGGCGACAGCGTCATCGAGCGCGCGCCGCGGACCTTGTCCGAGAACAGGGCGATCGAGAAGCCGGGAGGCAGCTTGATCCGCTGCAAGCTCCCGGCCGGAGCCGCCGGCGCCAGACAGGCGAGGACGGGGGCGAGGAGGAGGATGGACGATAGGAGAAGAATGGATTTTAGATTTTGGATTTTGGATTTTGGATTGCGGATTCCCATGGCGCGCACTCTCCCTTTTTTCCTGGCGTTCCTGGAGAAAATCATGCACCTTCCCCGCCAGCCCGCCTCCCCCAATCCAAAATCCAAAATCTAAAATCCAAAATCGTCAAGTCAGCAACAACCCCGCCCCCACCGCCATCACCCCGACGGCGAGGACCTTCCGTATCGTCACCGGCTCGTGGAAGAAGATCCACCCGGAGAGGAGGGCCATGAAGTTGCCGATCCCCCGCTTCAGGGTCTCGACCGTGCCGACATAGGCCTGCGGCAGCGCCAGGAACTGGAAGGCGAGGGCCAGGGTGCTGACCCCCAGGGCGAGGAGGTAGATCCCGGGGACGCCGCGGACCTTGGCCAGATCCCCCAGCCGGCCCTGGAACACCAGCACCAGGAGCACCCCGGCCGCGACCCCGGCGGTGACGACGACGCCATGAAAGGGGGCGTTCGACCGCTGGACCGCCAGCTTGTCGAACGGGATCGTCAGCGACCAGAGGAGCGCCGTGAGCGCCACCATCAGCGCCCCCTTCAGCGTCCCGTGCTGCCCGGAATCGTCCGCCGCGGAGCGCCGCCGCCAGTGGAGCCCGATCGCCCCGGCGACCACCAGCAGGATGCCGAAGGCGTGCGCCGGCGTGGGGAGCTCGCCCAGCAGGGGGATCGCCAGCAGAGAGGCGAAGACCGGGGTCAGCGAGAGGAGAGGAATGGTGACCGAGAGCGGGGCGATCCGCATCGCCTGCAGGAACAGCAGGTTCGCCACGATGTTGAGCAGCACCGAGGCGAGCGCCGGCCCGAAATACCCCGGCCCTGGTCCCCCGGCCCCCTGCTGCGCCATCCAGGCGGCGAACAGCGGCACCGACCCGATCGTCAGCAGAAAGACCAGCGCCACCGGCGGGATCTCCCGCACCAGCAGCTTGCGCGTCAGGTCGAACCCCGCCCATCCAAGCCCGCAGGCGACGATGAGCAGGAGGACGGGGAACGGGATGGACATTGGGGCGGGAGTGTATATCGGGATAGTGCTCCCCCACCCCGAATCCTCACCCCCTGGCCCCTCTCCCACCGCCCTCCCAACCGCCGGGAGAGGGGAGGCGACCCCGAACCTGCCGTGCCCGCAGGGTGCGCTGTGCGCACCATCGCCGTTTCTGGTGCGCACAGCGCACCCTACGCGCAAAAACGCCCGCATGAGCTCCCCTCTCCCGGTCGGGGGGAGTGCGGTGGGAGAGGGGCCGGGGGTGAGGAGTCGGGGTGGGGGAGCGCAACAAAAA
>JBDSHF010000453.1:0-14942 GCA_039918595.1 Thermoanaerobaculia bacterium | reverse complement strand
CTCAGGGTCGGCTCACCTTGACAATGAGCGCCAACTCCGCCGTCAGGGACGAGCTGTTGCATTACAAAAAAGCCGTCGCGATGGCTGCCTGATCGCTCACACGCCCGGATTTTTGCAACAGTTGGGTTTAAGCGTCCCGAAGAAGATATGATCTTGTTGACCAGTATCTCCCTTATGGCTCGACGAGGTTTCCGCCAGAGGGTGATTGGAGGATCCAAACTCGTATTCTCGAAGTCAGTACCCAAGGCTTTCGTCTCCCCCTGGCTCAAGAAGAATTCGGCTTTGCATGAAGTCCCCGAACACCCCAATTCTTATGCAAAAGTCAGGGTTGTGCTGAGGGCGCGCTCCACTCGGGAGGCGATGGAGCGTGGATTCTTCGGTCTCGACTACCTTAGAGGCGTGTGGAACTTTGCGCTGGGATTTAGAAGGTATAGATTAACTTTTGGTGGCATCGGCAACAAACCATTCAACAGCATACTTCTTGGTCCCCAGTTTTCTGTGCACACCAATAGCGGGGCACTAATTGAAGAGGAATTCGGCGTTATTGGTAATTTTCATGAAGCTAGGCCGGTATCTAACGTTGACGCGATAAGAACTCTAGCTGTCTGGGATAGAAAGGTTCATAAAAAATTGGAGGTGATTGGTCACAGAAAAGTGATTGAGGCTGCATTTGTCCGGTATGCACGGGTATTGGATGAGACGGATCAAGATTCGTGCCTCCTGGGTTTGTGGAGTCTGATCGAGCTGCTTACTGGCACGGTCGATGCTAGGTTCGAGGTGACCATTAGACGAGCCGCTAATCTTTACTCGTCACCTGAGCCACACCGAAGCGTCCTTCAGCACCTCCGCGAGCATCGCAATGGAATTGCGCACTCTGGGCGAGAGTCAGAGATGGGCGAACTCCTGATAGCTGAGGCGAAACATTTTGTCGAACAACTTCTCGACTTCCACCTTGTCCAAGGCCGACACTTCGAAAGCTTTGAGGAAAGCTGCCAATTTCTGGACTTTCCTGTAGATTGCGCTCTCCTCAAGCGGCACATTGACCTTCGAAGGCTGGCGCTCAATCTGCGAAAGGGAGCTGAGAGGAAGGCCGCTAACCCCGCTGCTCCAGCGGACCAGAAAGCTTCGCTTCCAGGGAAATAGGTTCTACCCGAATAATTCTAAGCCTTTCAAGTGTTTGCTGTGGGAAGGTGCCACCCAAGTAGACGTGGTCTTGCTAAGGCGTTCGGAGTAGAATTGGAGCAGACTGCGGAAAAGGAGAAGCTGCATGCAAATATCTTCACATATCGGTGGAAGGGACCCTGCGGTCGAGCGGACGGACAACCGCTCTATCGTGCGGTGCCGCCGCTCACCTTGATCGGCGCTAGGCGACCGTAGTCACGTCCTCGCCGAAGGAAGGGAAGTTGAAGAGAAAACGCCCCCGCGGAACTCCTAGTCCCCCGCATCCCGGCAATCTTGATGCCGCGTTCGGTGGGGCTCCTCCTGTCTCGCCTAACTTAGATCTGGTTGATGCAGAATCGTCCACAACGCAGCCGGCTCCCGAGAAGTCGTCGCGACGCCGAACCTGGCTAAGGCGACTGACGGCCTCTCTAATCTGGGGCACGCTCGTAGCGTTGGTAGTCAATGTACCTTTTCTGCCCCCGCCAACAACTCCCGGACTCATCGGGGTGGCGCTCGCGGCCATCGTGCTCGCTTTGGCCTCATTCGAGAGTCTCCTCGGCGCGATTGTCTACATTGCTACGTTCCCCGTTTGGGCGCCACTCAGTTTCATCGCTAAAGCTACAGCGACAGCCTTTCGTGCGCTGAAGGCACCGTGGCGCACGATACTACTAATTGCTCCACGCGTTGGTAAGTTCTACCGGTCACCTTGGACCGCCTTGGCGCATGTTGGATTTGCGGCAGCACTCGATCTCGCAGTGTATGTCACCGCTTCACCTGTGAAACTGCGATTCTTCATGCTCACGCTCCTAGTCGTAACGCTTAATACCGTGCTGCTCACGTTCTTCGTGCCTCCGAGCCTGCAGATGTCAAAAACGCTTCTTTCGCTCGTAAGACGCTACGCTGTGCGGGAGCGATTACTCGGCTCCCTAGTCAGCCGGCGCCTTCGAATCTGGCCTGACGCCGACGAGCTAGAGAAGGCTCGTGGACTCTTGGAGTTGCTAGTTCGGGGTAGAGACTGGTTGAGTGTCTTCACGCAGCGTTTGACATCTCGACGTGCCGTCGTTCTCTCCTTCTTAATCCAGTTGATCGTCGCTTTGTTGGTAGTAGCGTGCAACTTTGGCTTCGTCTACTATGCCGCTGCAAGACTCGACACACATTTCTTTGGCTGCACCAATCAAGCCGTAACCTTCGCCCAGTCTTCTTTCTTTAGTTTCACTACGATTACAACTGCTGGCGGCAGCGCGCTGTGCGTGAGCACGCCAACTGCAATGGCCCTTGTCGTCGCTGAGATCTTCTGCGGACTTCTCCTGCTCTCGGTCGCTGGCCTGGGTTTTACGACTCTCTATCCTACGGATACCCGAGCTATCAGACAAGAGCTGGCAACGGTACTGGCTCACTGCGACAAGGAGATTGCAGGCCTAGGACGAATCTTGACGCTCGCCGAAGGACTCGCGGCCCTGGGGAAGATCCCCAGCCACGACTTAGTCGTTAAACGAGCCGGTGGTGGCAAGACGCTTTCCGAGGCATGGGCAGAATTAATCGAGGAAGCCTCCAAGTGATCGACTTGGTCTTGGGTTCCCGCAGCCTTCGCCGATCTGAAGGCGTTACTCGTCTCCTCTCGTTTATTCACCCTGTGGTAAGGTCAGGTTACGAGACGAGCCGACTGCAAGGCAGGGAGGAAAGCGATCATGCGCGTATTCGTGACGGGAGCAACAGGCTTTATCGGTTCCGCCATCGTTCGGGAACTGATCGACGCGGGCCATCAGGTGCTTGGACTGGCGCGCAGCGCCGCCGCTGCCGACGCGTTGGCTCGGTTGGGCGTCGAGGCGCACAGGGGCGAGCTGTCGGACACCGAGAGCCTCGTTGCGGGCGCCCGGGCCTGCGAGGGGGTGATCCACGCCGCCTTCATTCACGACTTCGTGGACTTTTCGGCCGCCGGTGAGACGGATCGGCGCGCTATCGACGCGCTTGGCGCCACGCTCGCGGGCTCTGGCCGGCCCTTGGTCGTTACCTCCGGGACCGCGCACCTCAAAGCGGGGCGCATCGGGACCGAGGACGATGCACCCGATCCCAGCTCTGCCGCGACGCACCGCATTGCATCCGAAGAGGCAACACTGGCGATGGCTTCGCGCGGAGTGGGCGCATCGTTGGTGCGCCTCCCACCGTCGGTTCATGGCGATGGCGATTACGGCTTCGTTCCTCGTCTCATCAACATCGCGCGCCAGAAGGGCGTTTCGGCGTATATCGGGGATGGGCTCAACCGCTGGCCCGCGGTGCACCGACTCGATGCCGCCCACCTTTTCAGGCTGGCGCTTGAGAAAGGTTCTCCAGGCGCCCGGTATCACGGGATCGCCGACGAGGGTGTGCCGGTTCGAGACATCGCCGACGTCATAGGCCGGCGGTTGAACGTGCCGGTTGTCAGCAAGTCTCCTGAAGAGGCAGCCGACCACTTTGGCTTTCTCTCGCATTTCCTTGCTATCGACTGTCCGGCTTCAAGCGCGCAAACGCAGGAATGGCTGGGCTGGCGTCCAACACGGCCCGGATTGATTCCCGATCTCGACCACGGCCGCTATTTCGAAAGCTGAACAGACTTTATGAATGACAGGGAGCAGCGTATGACGTCCACCCCACTGCCCGGAGGTACATTCACGCTTGCCGAGGACCTCACCCTTACTCGCGTGGGGTACGGTGCCATGCAGCTGGCGGGTCCGCATGTATTCGGGCCGCCGGCAGACCACGACGGCGCGCTTGCGGTCCTGCGCGAGGTGGTCAAGCTCGGTATCACCCACATCGACACCAGCGATTTCTACGGGCCGCATATCACCAATCAACTTATCAAAGAGGCGCTGCATCCATATCCGGAGCCGTTACGGATCGTCACCAAGGTCGGCGCGCTGCGGGACGCGGAAGGAAATTGGCCCAACGCGCTCGCTCCCGACCAGCTCCGTCAAGCCATTCACGATAACCTCGCGAACCTTGGTATCGACGCGCTCGATGTCGTCAATCTGCGGGTCGGCGGCTTCAATGCACCGACGCCAGGTTCGATCGCGGAGCCGTTCAGCGTGCTCGCCGAAATGCAGCAAGAAGGTCTTATCAAGCACCTTGGAGTAAGTAATGTCACTGCCGAGCAAGTTGCCGAGGCGCGAGCCATTGCGCCGGTTGTCTGCGTACAGAATTTCTATAATATCGCGAGCCGGCAGGATGATCCGCTCATCGACTTCCTTGCCGAGCAAGGGATCGCTTATGTACCGTATTTCCCGCTGGGTGGTTTTTCACCGCTGCAATCCGGCACGCTGTCGAGCGTTGCCGCCCGTTTAGGTACTACCCCAATGGCTGTCGCCTTGGCATGGCTGCTGCAACGCTCACCGAACATTCTGCTCATACCCGGAACATCATCTGTCGAGCACCTCAGAGAGAATGTCGCCGGCGCTGGCTTGCAATTGCCCGAGGACGGGATTCAAGAGTTGAACGGTATCGCCCGAGAAAAATAGGTTCTAAAATCTTCGGCGGGCACTTCATTCGCTCAGCCAGCCAGCCGGACTTCAGTCTAAGTCACCCCTACAACCGACGAGGTACCCATGCAGATCAAGTTCGTCAGCATCATGGTTGAAGATCAGGAAAGCGCCCTGCGGTTCTACACGTCCGCTCTCGGCTTCGAGAAGATGGCGGACATCCCGATGGGGGAGTACCGCTGGCTCACGGTGACCTCGCCCGACGGCGTCGAGGGCGTCGAACTGGTGCTGGAGCCGATGGCCTTTCCGCCGGCCCGGGCCTATCAGAAGGCTCTGTTCGAGGCGGGCATCCCGGCCACCGCTTTCACCACGGCGGACATCGCCGCCGAGGTCGAGCGCCTCAAGGCCCGTGGCGTCAAGTTCCGCGGCGAGCCCCAGGACATGGGGCCCATCAAGGTCGTAGTCTTCGAGGACACCTGCGGGAACCTCATCAATCTCGTTCAGCCCGAATAGGCCCGTCGCTTTCCTTGAGAGGAGCCGTACGGCGAGGTATCTCCATGAATGTTGCATCACCCGGATCTCAGGTTGCAACAACGCCTCGGCGGCAGCCCCTTTCTCTGTCTTGGCGACTTTCCTCGCCGTGCGTTGCTTCATATCCAACCGCAGCGAAACAGATCCCGGCCCGCCAGGACCAGCAGCGAAGGAGATGATGCAAAATTCCTCGCAGTTGCATCCAAACTAGCCATCATGCTTCATGTCCAGAGAGGTCGCGTCAGCTCGGAGCGGGCACGCTTCATCATAAGTCCAGCTCGCATCAATCAAATAGACGATGCATCGTATCCAGTGAACACGCTTCATCGTCGCTGGATATGAAGCGTATTCACCGGAGATGTCGCATCATCCGGGGAGGATGCGTCAGCGTCTGGAGGCGATGCGTCATCTCCAGGGACGATGCATCGCCTCCATCGAGGCTGCGACTGCGTCCCGGTATGTTGCTTCATACCCTGCCATCTCGCTTCGCCAGTTGAGGGGATGCATCAGGGGCGGCAAGGTCGCGACGCCGTAGGGGCCGGTGATACCCTTTTCGTCATGACTCGCTACGACTTCCTCCTCGAAACCTACGACACCGAGCGGCTGAAGATCCTCTCCGTCTGGTCGCAGTTCCGGGACGGGGATCTCCGCTTCCGCCCGGAGCCGCGGGCGCGGACGCCGCACGAGCAGATGGTCCACCAGTGCGTCAGCGAGGACACCTGGTTCAGGAACATGCTGGGGATCGACCTCGGCGCGCCGGCGCTGCCCGCGGAGGAGACGCGCCTCGCCTTCCTCAAGAGGTATGCCGAGGCCGCCGGCCAGCGTCTCGAGCGGCTGCGCGGAATGCCGGACGACTGGTTCGAGGGCGCCACCCGTTTTTTCGACGTCGAGCGCACCCGGGCCTGGGTGCTGACGCGGCGGATCGCCCATTCGGCCCACCATCGGGGTCAGCTCACCGTCTACCTGCGGCTGCTGGGATCGGACCTCTATTCGACCTACGGCCCCACCGCGGACACCGGCGGCCTGTTCCAGAACGGCGCCTCGGTGATCTACCGCTACCCGGACCTCGATCATCTCCTGGAAGCCGAAGCCCACGGCGGCGACTCCCCGCCGATGCCCGGGCCGGGCGCCAAGAGCCCGACCGAGCGGCCGGACTGATGGCCGGAGAGCGCGGCAAGTGGCGGAACGTCTCGCTGCTCGCGCTGGCCACGCTGCTCGCCATGTCGGTCTGGTTCTCGGCGTCGGCGGTGGTGCCTCAGCTCACCCTGGAGTGGAAGCTCTCCGGCGCCTTGCAGTCCTGGCTGACCACCAGCGTGCAGATCGGCTTCGTGGCCGGCGCCCTGCTGAGCGCCCTGCTCACCCTCTCCGACCGCCTGCCGGCCCAGCGCCTGCTGGCGGTGAGCGCGCTGGCCGCGGCGGCGTTCAACGCCGCCATCCCGCTGCTTGATCTGGCGCCCGGCCCGGCCCTCGTCTGCCGGTTTCTCACCGGCTTCGCGCTCGCCGGCGTCTATCCGCCCGGGATGAAGCTGGTGGCCTCCTGGTGCCGGGAGGACCGCGGCCTCGGCATCGGCCTGCTGGTGGGCGCCATCACCCTGGGCACGGCGGTCCCGCACTTCCTCAACGCCGCGCCCGGGGGAATGCCGCCCTGGCGGGCCGTGCTCCTGCTGACCTCGGGGCAGGCGGTCGCCGCGGCGCTGATCGGCGGCCTGTTCGTGAGGCCCGGCCCCTATCTCGGCAAATCGCCGCCGTTCGACGCGCGCGCGGCCGTCCGCGTGCTGGCCGCCCGCCCGGCGCGCCTCGCCAACTATGGCTATCTGGGGCACATGTGGGAGCTCTATGCGATGTGGGCCTGGGTTCCCCTCTGCCTGCTGGCGAGCTATCAGGAGGCGGGCTGGAGTCCCCGCGCCGCCCGCCTCGCCGGGGCCGCCGCCATCGCCGCGGGCGGCCTCGGCAGCCTGCTGGCCGGCAAGCTGGCGGACCGGCTGGGGCGCACGCGGATCACGGTCGTCAGCCTGGCCGCCTCCGGCACCTGCGCCCTGGCGGCCGGCTTCGTCTTTCACCACCCCGCCCTGTTGACCGCCCTCTGTGTCGTCTGGGGGTTCGCCGTGGTGGCGGACAGCGCGCAGTTCAGCGCCGCCGTGTCCGAGCTGGCCGATCCGCGCTATGTCGGCACCGCGCTGACCGTGCAGACCAGCCTCGGCTTCCTGCTCACCACCGTGACCCTGCGGATCATCCCGCCGCTGCGCGACCTCCTGGGCTGGGAGCGGGCCTTCGCCCTTCTGGCGCTGGGACCGGCGTTCGGGATCTGGAGCATGCTCCGCCTGCGACGGCTGCCGGAAGCGGAGCGGATGGCGGGTGGGCGGCGGTGATCCACGGGCCGGACTGCCTCTCCGCCACAAACGGCGTATCATTGCATCCGCGCAAGAGCGGAATCAATACTAGTGGCCCGCCTTCGGGCCCGAAGTGACCTGCCTGCTCTGACATCAATGGTGCCGTCCGTATCGTGCGGACGGATCGGTTGTGCTGCGTTTCGGATCGCTTGGACCGGGCGCGGCGGATTCATCCATAGGAGGAAGTAGGGATGTCAATTCTGCAGAGGCGGTGGAAGAAGATTCCTATCGTCGGGTTGTTTCTGGTGCCGCTCGTCGCCGTACCCTTCGTCTACGCCGCGGTGGACGCCCCCGTCGGCTACGACAACCTGACCAATGGTTTCGAAAGTCAGACGCAGTTCGATCTCGACCGCGCGCAGTTCGAGGCGCGCGAGCAGATCCCGGACGGTCTGGGGCCGGTCTACAACGCCCAAGCCTGCGCGGAGTGCCACCAGAATCCGGTCTCGGGGTCGGACAGCCAAATCAACGAGCTGCGGTCGGGGACGACCGTCGACGGCGTCTTCACCGATCACCCCGGGGGCTCGCTGATCAACGACCGCGCGATCGATCCGGCTATCCAGGAGCACGTCTCCGACGCCGACAACACGCGGACCTTCCGCACCTCCCTCACGCTCGTCGGCGACGGCTTCGTCGAGGCGATCCCGGACAGCGAGTTCACCCGCATCCAGACGGCCCAGCCGATCGGAGTGAAGGGGACGATCATCTCGGTGCCGGTGCTGGAGGCGAGCACGCCGACCACCCGCATCGGGCGCTTCGGCTGGAAGAACCAGCATGCCAGCCTGCTCTCCTTCTCTGCCGACGCCTATGTAAATGAGATGGGAATCACCAGTCCGCTCTTCCCGGCGGAGAACACCTCGAACGGCAATTCCGTAGCGGCGTTCGACACCGTCTCCGATCCCGAGGACGCGGCGACCGGGTCCAACCCGTTCGGCCCCGACGTCGAGGCGTTCACCCGTTTCTTACGGTCCACCAAGGCCCCACCGATCGGCTTCTCCAATGACGACAGCCTCAAAGGTAGAAAGCTTTTCAAGGATATCGGCTGCATGGACTGCCATACGGGTTCAATCGTGACCGCGCCGGCGGGAACCTCGTTCAATGGCGGCACCTTCATCGTCGACGCCGCGCTGGGCGACAAGATCATTCACCCCTTTGGGGATTTCATGCTGCACGACATCAACACCGGCGACGGGATCGTCCAGAACGGCGGCGCGGGCACCCGGAACCAGATCCGCACGGCGCCGCTCTGGGGCCTGCGGACGCGCACCCGCCTGATGCACGACGGCCTGACGCTCACGCCGGCGGACGCCATCGCGCGCCACGGCGGCCAGGCCGCCTCGACGGTGACCGCCTTCAACGCCCTCACGCCGACGGAAAAGGCCCAGGTCCTGACCTTCCTGAGCTCGCGGTAGGCTCCTTCCGAAGCCGGCCGGGTCGCGCGGGCGATCCGGCCGGTCCTCGCCGATGAGGAGAATCGCTTCGGCTTCCAGCTACGTCACAGCGTCTTGAGAAACTCCATCAGATCCCGCTTCTCGTCGTCGGTGAGCTGCGTGCCGTAGAGGTGCCCTTCGTTGGAGTTGCCCGCCACGCTGGTGTCGACCAGGAATCCATCCGCCTGGGCCTGCGGCCCGTCGTGAATGAATCCGAGGTCGTTGGGATCGTAGACGTTGTATCCCCGGTAGAAGCTTTTGGGCCGCTTCTCGACCGGCTGCAGGAGATCCCAGAGGGTGGGCACGGAGCCGTTGTGCAGATAGGGCGCCCGGGCCCAGGCGCCGTCGATCGGCAGGTTGCTGTAGCCCTCGGTCTTGCGGTAGGAGTCGAACAGGAACGGCGACTCGTGGATGGAGTGGAAGGTCGCGACCAGTCCCGGCGTGAAAGAGGCGAGCCGGTGCGGGTCGGTGCCGATCTCGCCGATGGCGGTCACGTTCCCCACTCCCTGGGAGCCGAAGGCGTGACAGCGGGCGCACTGCTGCTGGAAGAGAGCCCCGCCGCGCTCCGCCCGCGCGGCGTCCACCGGGTACGGGAACTTCGGCGCCGGCTGCCCCTTGACGAACTGGGTGACGCGGTTGAAGTCGGAGATCACCACTGAATCCGGAGTGGCGCCGACCGCCATGGCGGCGGCGAAGTTGCGCTCCACGATGTTGTCGTTGTTGCCGTCCCAGTGCAGGTGCATCCCCTCCCGCGCGGCCTGGTTCCAGATCACCGGCAGGTCGACGGTGCCGATGGTGCCGTCGTCCGGAATGTGGAACACCGTGATCTTGGTCGGATTGAAGGTGTCGGTGCGGCCGCGCCCCTGCGGTGGCCGGCTCTTCTGCCAAGAGTAGCCGGCCTGCTGCTGGGCGAGCCCGGTCTTGGCGAACGGGATGATCACCCAGCGGTAGACATGACTCTCGGTCCAGCCGAGCTGGTGCCGCTTGCCGATCTTCTCCAGGAGGTTGTCCGCCGTGAACCGCGGATCGCTGGAGCAGTTATAGAGGAACCACTGGAACGACTCCAGGTCGAGCTCGTGGGCCGAGCCGGCCAGGATGAGCTGCGGGGCGGCCGTCTCCGACGCGCGGTAGCTGGCGGTATGGCAGAGGGCGCAGTTGGGCTCGACGCTGGGGTAGCCGATATGCCGCTGGGAGAAGCCGACGGGCATGTCTTTCCCGGGCTCGTAGAGGATGCCGAACGAGGCCCAGCCGTTCTTCTTGCCGGGCAGCAGGTCGGGGCAGACCTCCGGCATCACCTCCCAGAGATAGGTGGGGACACGGTTGGCCATGCTCAGGCCGATCGCTCCGTACTTGAACTGCTCCGCCGGGTCCGCGAAGACCTGGTCGGGCTCGACCTTCATCAGGTAGGTGTAAAGCACGTAGCCCACGCTGCCGAGGGCAAGCAGCAGGACCACCGCCACCGCCGCCACGACGGGCGAGCGGAAGGGCGCGGCCACGCTCCGGGCTCCCGTCCGGAAGATCCGCGAGAGGTTGGCGGCGCTCAGGCGGTAGGGCTCCGGCAGGCCGCGCTGGAGCAGCACGCCGAGGGCCAAGGCGAAGAGGCCCTGGATCACCCCGAGGAGGAGCGGCGGGCCGTCGAGGCTCCACCGGTGCCACGCGGCCAGCCAGAACAGGCACACGATCACCCGCGCGATCACCGTCAGCCAAGCGTAGACGTGGTAGCGCAGGGGGTTTGAAGCGGTGGGGACGGCGAAGATCGTCGTCTGGATCAGCAGCAGCCCGGCGTTGCCGAGCCAGAGATAGGTGTAGGCCATCTTCGAGGCGCCGAGCCAGTCCGCCAGCGTGGTGGGGGAGGCCAGGGCCCAGAGCGCGAACACCAGGTTGGCGGCGACCGAGATCCAGAGCACCCAGCGGAAGCCGTTCAGGGCGGACTCGCTGGCGGCGGGAGGATCGACGACGGCGGGTTCCGGCGGACCCCCCTTGCGGTAGCCGAGCCAGAGCAGGATCAGGAAGATGACGGCGAACGAGCCGTCCAGCATCCAGAAGTTCTGGACGCCGGCGAGGTTCCAGTGCGGGTTCTGCCAGAGCCAGAAGATCGCGGCGAGGGCTCGCCCGGCCACCGAGAGCCAGGCGAACAGGCGATAGCGCAGCGGGTGGGCCGCCGCCGGCAGATAGAACATCGTGGCCGTGGCCAGCACCACGCCGGCCAGGGCCAGCCAGACGTAGGAGATCGCCGTCGAGCCCGGCCCCAGGGTGGCCTCCAGGAGGTCGGGCACGAAGATCGACGGAATGATGAAGCCCAGGTTGGCCACGACCCCTACCCAGGTAAGCCAACGGAACCAGCGGAGATAACCGTTCACGAATCGTTCTCCTTTTCGGGCCTCGCTACGTCGTTTGGACCTGCGCGGTCTTTTCGAGATGCTCGAGGATCAGCGGATAGGTGTCCCGGGCCGCGTGCTGGCCGAAGATGCAATCGATGTGGCCATAGCCGGGGATCACGAAGCGGTCGTAGAGCGACGGGTCGTTCCGGGACTTCAGGAGCTCGACGGTGAGCTCGGTGCTCTCCGGCAGATAGCAGCGGTTCTCGGCGCCGTGGATGAAGCGCATCGGGATCGCCAGCCGGTCGACGTGCGGCATGTAGACGTCCTTGTTGTCATGGGAGACCACCTGCTTCTCGCGCACCATCAGCCCCAGGTGCTCGAAAGTCGCCATGTTGCTCACCCCGAACAGCTCGTGCAGGTTGTCGTGGATGTGCTGGCCGAGCTGCTCGTGCTGATAGAGCAGGGCGTACATGAAGGTGATGCGGTGGCAGACCGGGCTGTCGCACTCCTGGTTCGCCGGCATCGGCGGCAGGCGCAGCACCTCGTCGTAGACGCGGCTCTTCCAGTCGGCGTGCGCGTCGACGTAGGCGGTGAGCGACTTGATCCCCAGGGCGTCCATCAGATTCGGGAGATGAAGGCCGGTCTTGATCCGCGTCGCCAGCGGCGTGATCAGGTTGGTGGCGATCTGCGAGCAGACCACCGAGCGCACCCCCTGCATCCCCGCCAGCAGGCCCATGAAGAAGGTGTTGGCGCCGTAGCAGTGCACCACCGCCTGGACGGTGTCGGCGCCGGTGAGCCGCCGCACCTCCGCCACCGCCTCGGGGTGATCGATGGTGGCGATCTGGTCGCCGTTCGACTGCTGCTGGCTGGCCGGCAGGGCGACGCTAACCCGGAAGTCGAACAGCCAGAGGTCGAACCCCTGGGCGTAGAGGAACTCGAGCAGGTTGGTCTCCGGCAGATCGGTGGAGAAGATCTCGCTCGACACGCCGGCGCCGTGGACCATCAGCACCGGCCCGCGGGTGCCCCCCTGATAGCGGGTCAGCCGCAGCTCGACGCCGTCGCTGGTGCGGAAATAGTGGATCTCGGGCGCGCCCACCTTCAGCGGGCGCTTCTCGCGCGGCGGCGCGTCCGGGTTGAAGTAGGTCTCCGGCACGAAGACGCCGCCGTAGGCGTGGAACAGGACGCCGGCGAAGAAGGTGCCGAAGCGGGCGATCCCCGCGATCCGCGCCTTGGCGTTGGGAGCGTTGGTCACCTCGAGGGTGGTCATCTGATGCATGAAGTCGGCGGGCTCGATGTGGAGGATGCCCGTGCCCTCCACCGCGCCGCTCTCGTCGTCCCCTTGATAGACGGTGACGTAGAGCGTGGTGGTCTGCGGCCAGAGGTGCAGCAGGGAGCCGTCGTCCACCTGCTTGAAGCCCTTGAAGAGGAAGGTCTTCCCCTCCTGCGAGCGGAGCTTCATGCGGTAGTCCATGTTGCGCAGGTCGACCCCTTCGGGATTGGTGACGAAGAGGTTGAACGTCCCCTCCGTGACGGTCAGCGGCTGGGCCGACAGCGCGCTGGCGGTGACCGTGCCGGTGATCCCAGCGGTGTGCTCGGGCTGCTCGATCATGGCGTCGAGGTCGTCGGAATCGATGGTCAGCGTGAACTGCATGGCCGAGCCCGACTGCTTGCCCTGCTCCTCCGCCCGCTTGTAGTCGTCCTTCACCGAGGTCGAGAAGTACCCCTTCATCGTCTCGGTGAAGCGGATCCCCATTTTTTGTACAGTGGATGAAGCCTGTGCGCTGGATGACGAAAGATCGTTCATATCCTCTCCTCCTGCCCAGAAGGGAGACAGACGCGGCCTCGGGCGAGGCGGCGACGTTTGTCGCGGGTTTATAAAGAGCAATTTAGCAGACCCGGCCGGCGCTTGTCACGTCCCGGGCTCCTGAATCGTCTTCCCTCCGATGGCTGACAAGGAGACGACCCATGACCCATAAAGTCCTGATTCTCGGCGGCGGTTACGCCGGGATGATCGCCGCGGCGCGCATCGGAAAGCGCGCCGACGTGACCCTGATCGATGCCCGCCCCGAGTTCGTCCAGCGCATCCGCCTGCACGAGCTGCTGGCCGGCGGCGCCCCCAAGAACCTCGGTTTCGAGCGCTGGCTGGGCCGGCGCGGCGTCCGCTTCGTCCAGGCCCGCGCCGAGAGCCTGGAGCCCGGGCGGCAGTGCGTCCTGGCGCGGGGCGAGGATGGGAGCCGAATCGAGCTCGGCTACGACACCTTGATCCTGGCCCTGGGGAGCGCCACGGCGTCCGGGGTTCCGGGAGTTGCCGAGAACGCCGTCCGGCTGGACGATCCCGCCACGATCCGCGAGGCCGCCGTCCGGCTGCGCGCCCTCGCCGGCTCCGGCGGCCGGGCGCTCGTGGTCGGCGGCGGGCTCACCGGCATCGAGACCGCCGCCGAGCTCGCCGAGCGCCACCCGGGCCTGCGCGTCACCCTCGCCACCCGCGGCCGGGTGGGGGAGGGATACTCGAAGGCTGGAGCGGATCATCTGCGCCGGCGCCTGACCGGTCTAGGCGTCTCGCTCCTCGACGGCGCCGGCATCCAGGGCCTCGATCCGGGCCGCGCCTGGCGGGAGGACGGCGGCGCGATCGACTTCGATCTCTGCGTCTGGGCTGGCGGCTTCGCGGCTCCGAGCCTGGCCCGGGAGGCGGGGCTCGCCGTGGACCGTACCGGGCGCGCGCTCGTCGATCCGGCCCTCCGGGCGGCCGGCCATTCGAATATTTTCGCGGCCGGGGATGCCGCCGTGACCACGTTCCCGGACGGCCGCGCTGTCCGCATGGGCTGCGTGAGCGCGCTGCCCCTCGGAGCTCACGCCGGGGGCAACGTCCGCCGGCTGCTGCGCGGTCAAGAGCCGGCCCCCTTCTCCTTCGGCTTCGCGATCCGTTGCATCAGCCTCGGCCGGAAAGACGGCCTGGTCCAGTTCGTCGATCCGGACGACACCCCGCGCGAGAAGGTCTGGACCCGCCGCCGGGCGGTCCTCACCAAGGAGCTTATCTGCCGCATGACCTACGGAGTGGTCCGCAACGAGCTGCGGTTCGGCGCTCCGCTCTACCGGTGGCCGGATTCCGGCCGGCCTCTGATAGCGTCGGCGGGCGCGGGCGCTGTCCGGACGGCGCCCCAGAACCAGGAATGACGGACCTTCAGGAAAATCCCGCCGCCGATCCGCTGGCCGCGTTCGAGCGCGAGCGCGGCCGGCTGTTCGGCATCGCCTACCGGATGCTCGGCTCCGTCAGCGAGGCCGAGGACATCCTCCAGGACGCCTGGCTGCGCTGGCACGGGGTCGAGCACGGCACGGTGGAGAACCCGTCCGCCTACCTCGTCAGCCTGGTCACGCGGCTCGCGATCGACACCCTGGGAGCGGCCCGCAATCGCCTCACCGACTACGTGGGCCCCTGGCTTCCCGAGCCCCTGGTCGGTCGCGCCGCTCCGCCCGATGACGATCCGGCCACCCGCCAGGAGCGCGCGGACGATCTCTCGATCGCCTTCCTCCTCCTGCTCGAGCGCCTGACGCCGGTCGAGCGCGCCGTCTTCCTGCTGCGCGAGTCCTTCGACTTCAGCTATCGGGAGATCGCCGGGATCGTCGGCAAGACCGAGGAGAACTGCCGGCAGATCGACCGCC
>JBDSHF010000452.1:0-3156 GCA_039918595.1 Thermoanaerobaculia bacterium | reverse complement strand
GACCTCTGGGACCGCGTCGGCCGGGCCGCGGCGGGGCTGCGGCGCCTCGGGCTCGCGCCCGGCGAGCGGGCGATCGTGATGATCCCGATGTCGATCGACCTCTACGTCGCCATGCTGGCCCTGCTCGAGATGGGCGCCGTCGCCGTCTTCGTCGATCCCTGGATCGGCCGGCGGCAGATCGCCGCCTTCGCCGCCTTCGCCGAGCCCCGGGCCTGGCTCGGCGTCGGGAAGAGCCATCTTCTCCGGCTCTTCGATCCGCGGCTGCGGGAGATTTCGATCGCCGTCACCACCGGCTGGCATCTCGGCCCCTGGCCGGCGCGGTGCTCGCTGGCCGATCTGGAAGTAGGGGAGGGGCTTGTCCCCTCCCGGTCGGAGGCGAACGTCTCAGACGAGGGAATCCATCCGGTCTCGCCTGACGACCCCGCCCTCATCACCTTCACCACCGGCTCCTCCGGCGAGCCCAAGGGGGCCAACCGCACCCACCGGTTCCTGCTCGCCCAGCGCGCGGCGCTCGCCGCCGAGTTTCCTGCTGAAGAAGGGGACGTCGAGATGACGATGTTCCCCGTCTTCGCGCTCAACAACCTGGCGGCCGGGGTGCCGTCCGTCGTGCCGGCGATGGACTTCCGCCGCGTCGACCGGGTGGACGCCGCCCGCGTTCTCGCCCAGATGCGGCAACAGGACGTGACCACCTGCACCGCCTCGCCGCCGTTCTTCGACCGCCTCGCCGCCGAGGTCGAGCGCCGGCCGGCCGAGCGGCCCTCTCTGCGCCGGCTGCTCACCGGCGGCGCGCCGGTCTCCGACGCCCAGCTTCAGAGCTGGCGCCGGGCCTTCTCCAAGACCGAGATCCTGGTCGCCTACGGCTCGACCGAGGCCGAGCCGGTGGCGCACCTGACCGCCCAAGAGCGCCTCGCGGCCACGAACCCGGCTCGCCCCCTGGCCCCCGGATACTGCGCGGGAACGCCCATCGGCCGTCTGCGGGCGAAGGCCGTTCGCATTCATGCCGGTCCGATCGAGCTGGGAACCGAGGGGTGGGCGGCCTGGGAGCTCCCGGCCGGAGAGATCGGCGAGCTGGTCGTCTCCGGAAACCACGTCTGCCGCGACTACTACCGGAACCCGCGGGCGGTGAGCGAGAACAAGATCGCCGACGGCGAGGCGGTCTGGCACCGCATGGGGGACACCGGCTCCTTCGACGCCGAGGGGCGCTTCTGGCTGGCCGGCCGCGTCCACTCGACGATCCGCCGGGCCGGCGGGCTCGTCCATCCGCAGCTCGTCGAGCAGGCCGCCTGCGGCGAGGACCCGCGCATCCGCCGGATCGCCGCCGTGGGGATGCCCGATCCGGAGCTGGGAGAGCGCGTCGTCCTGGTCGTCGAGACGGAAGAGGAAGGGATCCAAGGCGAGATCGCCGGCCGCGTCGCCGCCGCCGGCCTCGCCGCGGACGAGATCGTCCTCACGGCCGCGCCGCTCCCCGTCGACCCCCGCCACAACAGCAAGATCGATTACGGGAAGCTTCGCGAGCGGCTGCGAACCTCCGGCGAGAGCCGCGGAACGCACTTTTCCCGCTAGAAAGTCCCTGGCGAGCCCTTCGCCGGCCACTTTTCGTGGTCCGCCGGCTCCGGCGAGCGGTTCGCCGGGCACATTTCGCTGTTCGCCGGCTCCGGCGGGTCATCCGCCGGGCACATTTCGTGGTTCGCTGGCTCCGGCGGGTCATCCGCCGGGGACTTTTTGTGGCTCGCCGGCTCCGACAAGTCATCCGCCGGGCACATTTTGTGGCTCGCCGGCTCCAGCGAGCCTCTCGCCGGCCACTTTTCGTGATCCGCCGGTCCTGGCGAGCCGTCCGCCGGAGCCGGCGGGTCATCGGCCGGGGACGGCGGATCATCGGCCAGGGCCGGCGGGTCATCGGCCGGGGACGGCGAGTGATCCGCCGGAGCCGGCGAGTCGTTCGCTGGCTCCTACGGGGCCGATCTGACGAGTAGAATCAGGCAGATGACCACCCCTCCGGCCCTGACCCGCGAATCGCCGTTCGCCCGGCGGCTCTACGCCTACCTCGCAGAGCGCTTCCCGCCGCTCGGCCACGGGGTGCTGATCGCCGCCTACTACTCCTCGAACCAGTTCCTGGCGCGGACGCTAACCCATCCCGGCGAGCGGATGCACTATAGCGTCGGTACCCTCCTCGGCGCGCTGACCCTGTTCTGCTTCTTCTTCCACCTGCGGGTGTTCGACGAGCACAAGGACTACGCCGAGGACCTTGTCCACTATCCCCAGAGGATTCTCCAGAGCGGCCTCATCACCCTGCGGGATCTGAAGATCCTGGGCGGGATCGCCATCGGCGCCGAGATCGTCCTCTCCGCCCTGGGCGGCGCGGCCGCCTTCGCGGCCTGGCTGGCGGCGTTCCTGTTCTCAGGTCTGATGCTGAAGGAGTTCTTCGCCCGCGACTGGCTCAAGCGGCACTTCCTGGTCTACGCCACCAGCCACCTGCTGGTGATGCCGCTGCTCTCGCTGATGGTCTTCAGCTTCGCCACCGGGCGCCGGCCCTGGGAGGCGCCCTTCTGGTTCCTCGTCTACGCCTGGGTGGGCTTCTTCGTCACCTTCAACTGGGAGGTTTCGCGCAAGATCCGCGCGCCCGAGGACGAGATCGAGGGAGTGGACACCTATACGAGGATCTTCGGCACCTACGGCGCGGCCTGGGTGGTCCTCCTGATCCGGGTGATCGACACCGGACTGGTGGCGCTGGTCGGCTGGCACCTCGGCCTCGCCCCCTGGTTCTACGCGGCCCTGGTGGTTCTGTTCCTGGTCTGCCTGGTGGGATTTTTCGACTACCGGCTCCATACCAGCCGGAAGACGGCCAAGCGGATGGAGATCTACGCGGGGATCTACATCATCGCCTTCGACGTCATCCTGGCGATCGAGATCGCGCGAAAGTGGGGGATCGGAGGATGATGATTCAGTTCGAGGAAGGCCCCGCATCGTTGCTGGGCGGCAAGGCCGCCAATCTCGCCCGGCTCGAAGCCCTGGGTCTTCCGGTTCCTCCTTGGTACGCGATCACGACCGGGGCTTTCGAGAGCGCCCTGGGCGATCTGCGCGGACGCATCACCTCCCGTCTGGACGGCGCGGAAGATCTCGGCCGGGCTTCCGCCGAGATCCGATCCTGGATTGTCG